>NZ_JBFRCK010000017.1:0-162433 GCF_040965775.1 Paraburkholderia sp. BR10954 | reverse complement strand
TGCATGCGTGCGCATGCCCCGCGCGGATCGCGCGGCAAACCGGTAATTCAGCGGGAAATTGCACGCGCAAGTCTCCTGAACGTAGCTTCGGTCGTCATGACGGGGCGCTTTTCAACAGCCTGCTAGAGCATGAATGAGCGTGGTCATCAGTTTGGTGCCCGTTGCGCCGAGAGGATGCCCCAGTGAGATCGCCCCGCCGTTGACGTTCAGGCGAGCCGGATCGGCATCGAGTTCCTTTAGCCAGGCGAGCGGTATCGGCGCAAAGGCCTCGTTGACTTCATACAGATCGATATCGGCGATACTCAATCCAGCTTTATCGAGAGCGCGCCGCGTAGCCGGAATTGGCGCTTCCAGCATGATCACCGGATCGTCCCCGAGGACGGAGATATGATGGACGCGCGCCAGCGGTTTCACTCCCAGCAGCTTCAGGCCGCGCTCGCTCACGACCATTACACCCGAGGCTCCGTCGCACACCTGGCTTGCCGACGCCGCTGTAATTCGCCCCCCATCCTGCAGCGCTTTCACGCTGCCAATGCCTTCGAGCGAAGCGTCGAACCGCACGCCTTCGTCGAGCGTATGCATCTCTTCGCCGGCCGCAACTTCCACTCCCGATACCATCACCGGTACAGGAACGATCTCTTCGGAAAAGCGGCCTGCACGTGTTGCTTCTATCGCCCGCTGATGACTCTGCAGAGCAAACAGGTCAAGCTGATCGCGCGACAGGTCATACTTCCTGGCAATCATTTCAGCCCCTTCAAACTGGCTGAATTCTCGATGATCGTACCGCTCACGCACACGCGGGCTGATATAGCTGCCCATGTCGTTTTTTATCGCTACCAGATTCGCCGCGCCAATCGGCACGCGTGACATGACCTCAACGCCGGCCGCAATCACAACATCCATCGTGCCGGACATCACAGCCTGAGCGGCAAAGTGCAAGGCCTGCTGGGATGAACCGCACTGCCGGTCGACCGTCGTTCCAGGCACCGAAATCGGCAACTTCGATGCGAGGATCGCGGTACGCGCGATATTCGTCGACTGTTCGCCGATCTGGCTCACGCAGCCCATGATTACATCGTCGACCAACACCGGATCAGTTCCAGAGCGTTCGATCAACGCGTCAATGACCTGAGCGGCGAGATCCGCGGGGTGCCAACCCGATAGACGACCGTTGCGGCGACCACCCGCGGTACGCACCGCACCAACTATGTAAGCCTCAGCCATGCTGGCCCCTTGAATATGTAGGTAATTCAGAGTATAGGAATGCTGACCGGTCGGTAATCGTCCGATACGACGATCTTAAAACCGTATAGATCACGCCCGCGCTCAGGCCGGGGCCTGCTTCACCGGAGTTAAAGGGTCGATCATTCCAGACTCGATAATCTTCGCCATTGCGTATTCAATAAATGCGCTCACCGCACGCGGCAATTGCCGTCTTTCAAGAAAAACAAAGTAGAGTCCGACTCGACGAATCCCATAGTCGGGCAGAATCCGCATCAATCGGCCGGCCTGCAAATCTTCGCGCACGGCCGATATCGGCAGCAATGCGATGCCAAGACCGCCGAGTGCGGCGCGGATTTGCGACTGAACGCTGTTGACGTGAAACCGGCCTCTCACGCCGATCTCGCGCACGCCTCCCGGTCCATCGAGACGCCAGGTCGTGTAACCCGCCATATTGGTTGGCGCGGCAATGCAGTCGTGCTCCGATAGATCGGCGAGCGACTCGGGTTTTCCATGTGCCTCGATATAGTCCGGGCTCGCCACCAGCCCGACGTCAACCCAGCCGATCTGGCGGGCATGCAGATTTGGTTCGATCTGCTTGCCGATTCGGAACGCCACGTCGATCCCTTCGCCCAGCAGGTCGGCCCGCGCATCGCTCAAGATGAATTCCAGCCGGACTCTTGGATTGGCGAGCAGGAATTCATTCACCAGCTCGACTGACAGCATCTGAAAGAAGTCCGCCGGCGCAGCGACACGGACTTTTCCACTAGGAGTCGCGTTGCCCTCGGCAACCTCCAGGGCCGACTGCGTCACCGCTTCGAGCTGCTCGGAACACTGCGAGAAGAGCCGTTGGCCGGCGTCGGTTAGCACGAGCCGGCGTGTCGACCGCTGCATCAGACGCGCGCCAAGCTCCCCCTCCAGCGCTTGCACGCGCCGGCTCGCGGTATTTGCCGGCAAGCCAAGGCGCCGCCCCGCTTCGGCGAAGCTGCCTGCCTTCACTACATTGATGAAGAGCGCAACGTCGTTCAGGTCCACCATCGGTTGTCTCCATTCTTTGTGGAAGTGAGACGTGGCCCCTTTTCGTTTGGATGGATGCGTCGCGATTTCGAGCAGGCACGAGCCTGCGATGGTTATGCTGATACGGCGGGCTACGTTGGGGGCACGACCCGCCTTGAATGATAATTCACACGTGGTGAATAGGTCCAACTCACTGGTGTGCTCCGAGATTGGCGCTGCCGGCATCGTCAAAGTAGCGGTCATTGCGCTTGGCCATTGTCCGCAATCCCGAACTCGGCTCATAGAGCGGCCCGAGGGGCGCCAGCCGCTCGCATGCAGCGACGATCTGCCTCGCGCCCAGAATATCGGCGTATCGCAATGGTCCGCCCAGATGACGCGGAAATCCGACCGCGAGTACAAGGCTCATATCGATGTCGCCGGCGGACTCGGCGATTCCCTCCTCGAGACAGCGCGCGGCTTCGATGACCATTGGCAACATCATGCGCATCACGATGTCTTCCGGCGAAAGCTCACATGCTCCGTGCGGTTGTACCGAGGCAAGCAAGCGAGGCGTGTCGTCGGCAATCTGCTTCTGGAGGCGCCCTTTCTCGTCCCGCACGTACCGGTAAAACCCTGATCCGCTCTTTTGCCCGAAGCGCCCCGCCGCAGCCATCAGCGCAACCGCATGCTGCCCGTCGAAATCCATTCGCGGTCTATACCCGGCGCTCAGAACTTCGATGACGTGCGAAGCCGTATCCATGCCGACGACATCCTGCAAATAGGCCGGTCCCATGGGCCAGCCGAATGCCTCCATCGCCTCGTCGATCGCGATGAAGCTCACGCCATCGCGCACCAGCATCAGGAACGCCACGATATAGGCGGTCAAAATCCGATTGACAAGGAAGCCCGGACAATCGGCCACGACGACGGGCGTCTTGCCCATCGATCGTGCAAAGTTGACAACGGTGGCAATGGTTTGCGCGGACGTTTTCGGCCCCTTGATGACTTCGACCAGCGTCATCAGCGGCACCGGATTGAAGAAATGCATTCCGGCGAAGTTCTCCGGGCGAGCCAATGCCGTGGACAGTTCCGCGATTGACAGCGACGAGGTGTTCGAAGCCAGCACAGCAGTGTCAGGGACCCGCTGTTCTACGTCGGCAAGCACGCTGCGCTTCGTGCCAATATGCTCCACCACCGCTTCAATCACGAGATCCACGCTCCCGAAACCTTCGAAGCCGAGCGTTGGCGCAATGCTTTGCTCCACCCGCTGCGCTTCGTCGGCCGACATCTTGCCGTTTCCCACCTGCTTGCCCAGCAGCTTCACCGCTTCGCGAATGCCCAGATCCAGCGATGTCTGCGCAATGTCCTTCATGATGACCGGCGTACCATGCAACGCGCTCTGGTATGCGATACCACCGCCCATAATGCCTGCTCCGAGCACCGCGGCCCGATGCACCGGACGCGCGATGTCCAACGTTTCTTCTTCCCGCGACATGCGATATCCCCTGATCAGTTAATCCGGCGCGCCAAGCTGGATTGCCGCGCTCATGCGAACGCCGGCATTCAGTCTTCCAACCGCGCCAATACCTGCTGCAACCTGGTGCGGCATTCCGCGACCATCCGCTCGATGAGGGCTTCGCATGTGGGAATGTCATGGATGAGCCCGATGACCTGGCCAGCCGTGATGATGCCGCCGTCAACATCGCCTCGCGCGAGCGCTACCTTGCCTCGCGCACCCGCCACCAGCGGGTGAATGTCCTTGAACTCACAACCGCCCGGCCGGCGTTCTATAGCCACGACTTCATCGGAAATCGCGTTCTTGAACACGCGTGCGGTATTTTTCAGCGTGCGGAAAATCAGTTGCGTGTCCCGTTCCGTTGCACGGACGAGCGCATCCTTGATGCGAGGATGAATGGGCGCCTCGACCGTCGCGCAAAAGCGCGTGCCCATGTTGACGCCCTGCGCACCCAAAGCCAGTGCTGCCGCCATGCCCCGTCCATCTCCAATGCCGCCCGATGCGACGACGGGAATCTCTAGCGCCTGCACGGCGCGCGGAATCAGAATCAGACCCGGGACGTCGTCTTCGCCCGGATGACCCGCACATTCGAAGCCGTCAATGCTCACGATGTCGACGCCGTTGCGTTGCGCCGATAGTGCGTGCCTCACGGTCGTACACTTATGGACAATAGTGCCGCCTGCCGCCTTGATCTTTTCGATGAATTCCCGCGGGCTGTTACCCGCGGTTTCGATGATCCGCACTCCTGACTGCAACGCGGCGTCCAGATACGCCTCATAGGGCGGCGGGCTCGCTGCCGGAAGAATCGTCAGATTCACCGCGAAGGGCTGCGAGGTCATCGCGCGACAACGTTCGATTTCAGCGGCAAGGGCGTCAGGTGTAGGCTGCGTAAGCGCCGTAAGCGTGCCAAGGCCACCGGCGTTGGAAACCGCCGCGGCCATTTCCGCCGTGCCAACCCACATCATGCCGCCCTGAATGATGGGATAACGAATACCCAGAATTTCGGCAACACGTGTCTTCATGTCCTGGCTTTCCTTTCGTCCAGTCCCAAGCCGCGGCCAATGATCTCCTTCATGATTTCACTGGTGCCCGCAAAAATTCGCGAGACGCGCGCGTCCGAAAACATTCGCGCGATGCGATACTCTTCCATGTAGCCCGCGCCGCCGTGCAATTGCACGCATGCGTCCATTACCTCGTTCTCGAGTTCCGTAGCGAGCAGCTTCGCCTCCGACGCCACAACGGCGGTTAGCTGCCCGGCATTCGCTTCCATCACACAGTGATCGACCATCGCCTGGACGGCATCGATCTGTGCGCGCATGGCGGCCATCTCGAACCGGACATGCTGGAAAGACCCGACCGGTCTGCCGAACGCCATCCGCTCCTTGATGAATTCGAGCGTGATATCGAACGCCACCTGCGCATGGGCAATCGATCCCATGGCAACCTGCAGACGCTCCTCGGCAAGCAGTTCCGACAAGTAGAAAAAGCCCTTGGCCGGATCGCCCAGCACGTGACTCCTTGGCACCTTCACGTCGTCAAAGAACAGCTCCGACGTGTCTTGCGCATGCAGACCGATCTTGCGCAGCTTGTTGCCCCGCTTGAAGCCAGGCATGCCTGCCTCGACGATGAAGAGTCCGATTCCGTGACGGCTTTCCGGTGCGGTCCGCGCAGCCACGATAATCACGTCGGCGAGGCTGCCGTTCGAGATGTAAGTCTTCGTTCCATTGAGCAGCCAATGGTCGCCCATGTCCTGCGCGCGTGCCGTCATTCCCGCGAGGTCGCTTCCCGCCCCGGGTTCCGTCATTGCAATCGCGAGAATTTTTTCGCCACGAATGGCGGGGGGCAGAAAACGGGCCTTCTGCTCTTCGGTTCCGAATGCGCCGAGATAAGGTGCGACGACACGCGAATGGAGGTTCATGTAAAAGCTTAGGTCTCCATGACGAACGTTTTCCTCAAGCAGAATCTGTTCGAAGCGCAGATCGGTCAACCCAAGTCCACCGTAAGCTTCCGGCGCCCACATGAGCAGATAGCCCTGTTCGCCGGTCTTCAGATACGCTTCGCGGTCCACAAAGCCCTGATGGCGCCAACGTTCGGAGTGCGGACCGATTTCCGCCTGAAAAAAACGGCTGACCGTGTCCCGAAACGCGAGGTGATCTGCGTCGAAGTGCGTGCGTCGCATGTTCAATTGCCCCCGTTCTCAACCATCACGCCGGACGCGCGAAAAAGGACTCGTGGTTGCTTGCACGTGTGCGCAGCCACTCCGACGGACGGAAGCGCTCACCGAATTGCGACGCGAGCCTGTCGCACCCGGCCACAAACTCGCCGAGACCTATCGTTTCGATCAGCGAAAGCGTGCCGCCCGTCCAGCTCGGAAAACCAAGTCCCAGCACTGCGCCAATATCCGCATCGGCCGCGGCTGTCAGAACGCCGTCCTCGACGCAGCGGGCGGCTTCAAGCGCCTGAATATAAAGCAAGCGCTGCCTGACTTCATCGACGGAAGGCTGTCGCTCCATGGGTGGGTAGAGTTCACTCAGACCGCTCCACAAATGCTTTTTCCCATCCGGCGGATAACTGTAGAACCCCATTCCCGCCTTGCGGCCTGAACGGCCGAGCGAGATGAGTTTCTCGACGACCGGGGCGGCATGCGCTCGCAAACAGCGCTCCGGCAGACCGTCCGCGATCGCCTGGTCAATGACGCTTTTCTGCAGATCGAGTGAGACCTCGTCAGTCACCGCAAGTGGCCCGATGGCCATGCCGGCCTGTTTCGCGGCGTTTTCTATCAGGGCGGGCGCCACACCTTGCGCAAGCATCGCCATTCCCTCATCGACATACGCGCAGAAGATCCGGCTGGTGTAGAAACCCGGGCTGTCGTTGACGATAATCGGTGTCTTGCGCAACTGCCTCACAAATCCGAGCGCACGCGCAAGTGTCGACTCCGACGTGTCGCGCCCCACGATGACCTCGACGAGTTGCATGCGCTCGACAGGCGAGAAGAAATGAATGCCGATGAATTGATCCCGGCGCACGCTTTGTTGGGCAAGCCCCGTGATTGGCAAAGTCGAGGTGTTGCTGGCGATTACGGCTGTTGTCGGCAAAACCGCCTCCGCTTTCCTGATCACGTCCGCCTTGATGTCGCGATTCTCGAATACGGCTTCGACAACCAGGTCACACTCTGCGAGCGAGGAGAACGCATCCGTCGGCAGGATGTGCGCGAGCACGTCAGCCGCAGCCTGCTCACTACGGCGCGCCTTCGCGACCTCCTTCGCGAGCGCGGCGGCGCAACGTGCCTTGCCTTGCTCGGCGGCTGCCAGATTCATGTCCAGCAGCACTACTTCGATGTCTGCTGCAGCGGCCGCGTAGGCGATACCGCTACCCATCATGCCCGCGCCCAGCACACCGAGTTTCGCGACCTTGGTGTCTGGAAGACCGGGTCGTGCGACGCCTTTGTCGGCCGCCAGTTTGTTGACGAAAAGCGTGCGCATCAGATTGCGCGCGACCGGCCCGGCAAGGAGGGTGCCGAAGTAGCTCGCTTCCACCCGCAGCGCCGCGTCCAGCGGCAGCTGCGTTCCTTCATACACGCAGGACAGAATGGCCGCGGGCGCCGGGTAATTGTCCCGCGTTGCTTCACGCATCGCAGCCGCACCCAATCCGAAGATTTTCGTTGCGTGCGGGGCCAGTCCGCCCGCCCCGCCCGGCACGCGAAATCGCTTCACGTCCCACAGTTGACATGCCTCGGGATGTTGCAATACCCAATCGCGTGCGGTCGAATACACGAGATCCCGGGCAACCACACTGTCGACCAACCCCAGTTCCAGCGCTTCACGGGGCTTGACATGCCGCCCTTCGAGCAGCAAAGGCATGGCGCGCTCGATCCCGATCAACCGTGGCAAACGCTGGGTTCCGCCGGCTCCGGGCAGGAGTCCTACCGTCACCTCGGGCAGACCCACCACTGCCTTGGGATCGTCAACGAGGACGCGGTAATGACACGCGAGGCACAGTTCATAGCCGCCGCCGAGCGCAAGTCCGTTGATCGCTGCCGCGACCGGTTTGCCGCACGTTTCGAGGCGCCGGAACAGCAGCGACGCGTGTAGCGTCAGGTCGCGCGCAGCCTGTGCGGAAATACCACGATCAAATGCAGTCGCGAAGTCCTTCAGATCCGCGCCTGCGATGAACCCATTTGGGTTGTCCGAGGTCACGACCGCGCCGCGAATGTCGTCGCGTGCGTAGATCCATTCCACGACCTGCGCGAGATCCGTCAATAATTCCGGCACGAAAACGTTTATCGGGCGATCCGGTACGTTAATGCCAACCCGCGCGATGCCGTCCGCGTCGATCCTGAAGTCGATGGTATTCATGATGGTCGCTCAGATGCGTTCGATGATCGTGGCCGTCGCCTGCCCCGCCGCTGCGCACAGCGTAACGAGGCCGGTGTTGAGGTCGCGCCGTTCGAGTTCGTCGAGCAGCGTACCGAGCAGCATGGCGCCCGTTGCACCAAGCGGATGACCGAGTGCGATCGCGCCGCCATTGACGTTGACCCGGTCGGGCGAGATGTCGAACGCTTGCATATAGAACATCGGCACCACCGCAAACGCTTCGTTGATTTCGAACAGATCGATGTCGTCTATCTGCATGCCTAAGCGTGACAGCAGTTTCTCCGTCACGGGAACCGGCCCGCCGAGGCTCAGCAGCGGCTCCGAGGCGAGCGCCGCATGACCGCGAATTCGTGCACGCGGCTTGAGTCCGTTGCGCTCGCCGAACGCCTTGTTGCCGAGCAGGACAACGCTGGCTCCGTCGACGATTCCGCTCGAATTGCCGCTCGTATGGATGTGGTCGATCTTCTCGAGATGCGGATAACGCTGCAGCGCGATCGCGTCATAACCGGCTTCGCCCAACGTGGCGAACGACGGTTCGAGCTTCGCGAGGTCGAGCGCGGTAGTGCCCGGCCGAATGGCTTCGTCGCGTGCGAGAACAGGCTCTCCGAGCAAATCGCGCACGACGATGAGCGACTTGTCGAAACAACCGGCGGTGCGCGCCTGATCTGCGCGCCGCTGACTCTGCGCCGCATAGCTGTCGAGGTCGCCGCGCGAAAATCCATTACGCGACGCCATCAGGTCTGCCGCCACGCCATTGGGCATATATGGAAACCGCAATGCGAGGCGCGGATCCACGTAACAGGCGCCGCCGTCCGATCCGATCGGAACGCGCGACATCGACTCCACGCCGCCGCCAATCGCGGCGTCGGCCTGTGCGCTGCGAATCAGGCTGGCGGCCTGGTTGACCGCATCGAGCGCGGAAGTGCAGAAACGGTTGATCTGATAGCCTGGGATGTGCTCTCCGTAACCGGCGTTAAGCAATGCAAAACGAGTCAGATCTGCACCTTGTTCACCGACCGGCATGACGACCCCGAGACCCACGTCCTCGATCTGACGTGTGTCGAGGCGATTTCGATCTTTCAAGGCGGTCAAGGCCTGACTCGCCAGTTCAACCGGCGTGATCGGATGCAAGGCGCCACCAGGACGCCCGCGACCGCGCGGTGTGCGAACATGGTCGTAAATCAAGGCTTCGGTCATATATTGGTTCTCGTTAGTGCGATTAATTTCGCGTCGTATCGATCGATGCGCGTCGTCAACTGCCGTTGAATGTGGGGGCCCGCTTATCGATGAATGCCCGAACACCTTCCGAGAAATCATCGCTTCGCACCAGCGCTGATTGCGTGTCCGCCTCCCATGCCAGCATCGTGTCAAGCTGCAGCGGAAAACGGGCGAGCGAGGCTTTCGTCGTAGCGATCGTTCCCGGCGAAGCAGCGGCAAGCCGCCCGGCCAGTTCCAGCGCGGTGTCCAGCACGGCCGATTGCGCGCACAGCCTGTCCACTATTCCGAGCTCTCTGGCTTTGGCTCCGGCAACGGGCTCGCCGAGCATCAGGATCTCCCGTGCGGCACCGATACCGACGCGCTGCGGCAGCGTCCACATCAGGCCAAAGTCCGGTGTGAGCCCGACGCGCCCGAACGCGGCACAAAAGCTCGAATTCCCATCCGCGACCACGAGATCGCAGGCAAGAGCGAGCGAGAAGCCGGCGCCGTAGGCATTCCCCTCGACCGCGGCGACGACCGGCCAGGGTCCACCGGTCAGGCCACGGACGATCCGATGCCCGTGGGTCATTCCCCGCCGCATATCCAGGGTCGACACATCGAGGCCGCCCAGGTCGCCGCCGGCGCAAAAGTGGCGCCCGCCATATAGCACGATTGCGCGGACGCTCCTGTCGTCGCGCAGACGCTCCAACTCGGCGGCGAGGGCGGTGTATAGCGGGACCGTCAGCGCATTGCGCTTTTGCGGCACGTTCAGCGTAAGCTGCACGACGTTCCCGTGACGGGTCATGGATAGCGCTTCGCTCACGGTCTGTCCTGAACTAGATCGCAGCGTAGACGGCTTCAGTGAGCCGCCGGCGACGCGGATTGTTATCCATCTGGTCGCTCATCAGGTTCATCACGTAGGCGACCGTGACATCGGCAACAGGATCGGCAAATGCGAAGGAACCGCCCCAGCCGCCATGACCGAACGCCTCCGGGTTGGGGCCCCAGCACTTCGCCTCGTCGTTACGCATGAAGCCGGCTGCCCAGGGGCGGCGGATGCCGCGCACCATGTCGACGCCGTCATAGCGGATCTTCGTTGCATCCGCCAGCGTGGCAGCGCTCGCGAGCCGGCGGCCGTCCTTCCCCGGACGCAGCAGCAGGTCGTACATCGCGGCGAGCGCGCTTGCGTTCGAAAACACGTTCATGGCAAGAAAATCGGCGTCCTGAAAGCCGGGCTCGCCGCTCACGTCGCTCGTCACGGGCGGATTGTTCATCGCGCGCTGCGCGGGATTTCCCATCGGGACCGTATTGACCGACTCCAGCTTGTCTTCATTCAGCATGGGCGCCACGCGCGCGCGGTCCTTCTGCTCCACCCCGACTGAAATATCCAGGCCAAGCGAGGAGTCCCTCAGTTCTTCGGCAACGAACTGCTTGATGGAGCGGCCTTCGATCCGCTTGAACAGCGCCGTAGCCAGAATTCCGACCGCGTTGCTGTAGCCTGCCGCCGTGCCCATCGGCCACAGCGGCGCCTGAGCGGCAAGGCGCTGCGCGGCGGCTTCTCCAGCGAACAGATCCTCCTGCGTCGCCGGCGTATCGAAGCCGGTAATGCCGGTCTGGTGAGACAGCAGCATGCCGATCGTCACGTCGCCCTTTCCCTGCGCCGCAAACTCAGGCCAGTACTTGCTCACCTTGTCTTCGTAGGAGATGATGCCCCGATCGACCAGCATCGCGAAGCAGACGCCGCCAATCGCTTTCGAGACCGACCAGACGCACGCAATCGATTCGCGCTCCCAGGCAACCGTCGCTGCCTTGTCCTTCCAGCCGCCCCACAGATCGGCCACGACCTCGCCGCCGACCATCACGGCGTAGCTGCCGCCGATCTCGCCATATTCGAGGAAATTCCCGAGAAAGGTCTCGCGCAGGTGTTCGTATTTCGGCGCGCAGTATCCGTGCAGCACGATATCGCTGGATTTCACGGTTTGTGTGGACATTGTGTCGTTCTCCTTCTCAGCGCGCACAATTGGCGCGACTCGTTGAAATTGATGGGCTGGCGCACCAGTGCGTGACTCAGGCTGGACTGCGAATCGTCCAAGTCGAATTCGAGGAAGTCAGAACCGCCTGTCTTCCCGCGTTGATGCATTGTTTATCAGGCCGCTCGCACAGTCTTCGTCCGAAACGACGAATTGAGAGAGGTGACCGGCGTCCTTCGTCATTACGGCTCACACGTTGACCAACGCTTCATTCGTCGCTTCCGACGACGCACATTCGCGGTTTCATTGCGAAGATCCCCTTTCATCCGCCAGCCGCCGCGAGCAGCTGCCGGCATGTTTCGCAAAGCACACCGCGACGCTCTGCACCACAGCAGCGTTGTTCTTCTCTCGGACTCACGCACGATGACCAACATGCCCAAACTTCGGCTTCAATCAAAGGTCGCTCTGATTACAGGCGGCACCAAAGGTATTGGCAAAGCCATTGTTCTTGCTTTCCTGCGGGAAGGAGCCAAGGTTGTCTTTACCGGCTCGACTGCCGAAGACGGCCCGCCTCTGGAGCGCGAACTCCGCAGGCAGGGATACGAGGCCACTTTCATGCAATGCGACAGCAGGAATGAACAGGCAATCGCGAGCGTGGTTGAAGGTGTCGTCAAGACATACGACCGCCTCGATGTCGCAGTGAACAATGTCGGCAACATCGCGCCTTCGGATTCTCCGGCTGGCACGCTGCACGAGACCTCGCGCGAGGCGTTCATGGAGACCGTCGATCGCAATCTCGTTACCACGTTCCTCAGCATGAAGCACGAGCTTCCGGTCATGCTTCGGCAGGGCGGCGGAGTCATCTGCAACACGTCCTCGATGTCGGGCGTTCGTGTCTCCGGCGCCACGTCGGCGGCCTACCATGCCGCCAAAGCCGGCGTCATTCATCTCACCCGCAAGGCCGCGATCCAGTATGCCCCCAGCAACATTCGCATCAACGTGATCTCGCCGGGCGCCACCTTCACCGAACAGGCGAAGAAAAAATTCACCCGAGAAGAATTCGATCAGTTAGCCAAATCGGTTCACCCCCTTGGGAGGGCATTCACACCTGAAGAATGCGCTGAAGTGTTCCTGTTTCTCTGCACGGATGAGTCGGCGCCGATCACCGGCCATATGATCCCGGTGGACGGTGGATGGACAGCGACCTGAAGACCTGAAGGTGCCCGGACGTACCCGCTGCCGCGTCCGTCGGACGCGGCACCGTGGGGCGTGCTAGTCCACGCGGTATTTCTGTACGACGTTCTCCAGCAGAGTGAGGCCGTGACCGGGACGCTCACTGAGGTGCAGCGCGCCGTCAGCCAGAGTCGGCAACCCGTCAAACAGAATCGTCGACCAATCCATCCATTCAGCCATCAACCCGTTAGGCACAGCGGCAATGCAATGCGCGAAGATCTCCGGCAGCAAATGACTGGCCACCGGAACACCGAACGACTCCGCCAATGCCGCCGCTTTGCGGAATTGGGTAATCCCGCCCATCCTGCACATATCCACCATCAGGTAGTCCACTGCCCGGGCCTTCAGCAGCGGCAGCAAAGACACCGGGTTGTAGTGATACTCGCCGGAACAGATCGGTACGTCGAGAGCCTGGGCGACGGCAGCCTGCCCCTCGATGTCGTGCATCGCGGTCGGGTCTTCGAGCCAGAAGAGTTCGAACTCCTCCAGCGCGCGACCCGCTCTGATCGCACGAGAAGGGGTCCAGTTCTGATTGACGTCGTACATGAGGTCGACGTCGTATCCGATGGCCTCGCGGATCGCCCGCACCCGTTCGACGACTTTCTCGACTCGCGCGTCGCGCTCTGCGTGTGGCCTGATCTTGAGCGCCCTATGCCCTTGCGCGACAAGATCGGCCGCCTGGCGCTGCAGGACGTCCGGCCTGCTGCCCATGGCGGCGCTGCTCTGGTAGGTTCTCACCGAGTCCGAGAATCCCCCCAGCAAGCGCCACAAGGGCTGGCCGGCATCCTTGCCCAGAATGTCCCACAATGCGATATCGAGCGCGGTTGCGGCGATGTTCAGCAGACCGCCCGGGCCGACGAAGTTCGCGGGGTAGACCATCCGCGAAAAGAGATGCTCGATGCGCCTCGGATCCTCTCCCACGATCAGCTCGCCAAGTTCGCGCACCATCGCGCTCAGCGAGCGCTGAAACTCCGTGGTCAGCGTGAACGTATGACCGACGCCGTCTATTCCAGCGTCGGTCATGATTCGGGCGATCACGACCGGCATCTGGCCTTGCAAACGGCCGAAGATCTGCGGAACCACCGTGGTAATGACCTCTACGCGGGTGACCTTCACTGCGAATCTCCTGATTCTTCTGGTTCGACTTGTCAAAGGCGCCGCCAATACAGGGGGCAAATGCGAATTCGTCAGGCAGTTTGCAGACCCAGGATTCGCGTCATTGCCATTTCCAGGGCCTCACGTGGTTCGGCGGACAACGTCGCGCTACGCCAGCCGACGTGCAGGTCGGGCCGAACGAGAATGCAGCCGTCCTCCTCGACCTCCGACAGCGAGCGCCAGCGGCCATACAAATCTTCATAGTCGAGGGACGGCCCGATCGAGACAACTGCGATCTCGACTCCGGTACGCTCCGACACGGCCCGGGCTGCGTCGCGCCACGGCTCTCCGCCGTGCCCCGTCAACAGCGTAAACCTCTGCTTGCCCGCGACGTCCAGAGTCGAGACGCGCGCCCCCGGCTTGCGAGTGCCGAGCCACGCATGGGGCAGTGATGATCCTGGTCGCGTACTCGGTTGATAGTAGAGTTCCGCATCCCGCTCATAACCGGGATCGGGCGAGCCGTCAGCGATCACTGCGTCAGACACATAACGGCGATTCAACTCGACACCGTGAGCATGTTGCTCATACTTCATCATGTCGAGCGCGCGATTGAGCGCGGCACGCCCCTCGCGCGTACTGAAGGCCGCGCCGTGCCCGTGCGTCCTGTTGACGATGCCGCCCCCGAGCAGGTCATAGACTTCGGCGTTGAGCCACATGCTCTTGTTGGCGCGCGTGACGATCTGGCGACCGACGGGTTGCCGCTCCGCGTTGAAGCTATCGAGCAGTCGCGCGTGAGCTTTGCCTTGAAGCACGAACGCCAGTTTCCAGGCCAGATTGAAAGCATCCTGGATGCAGGTGTTGGACCCCAGCCCATTGGCCGGCGGATGACGGTGAACCGCATCGCCCATGCACAGGACGCGCCCCACGGAATAGTATTCGGCCACGACGTCGTTGATCGTCCACATGGACGACGAAACGATCTTCATCGGCAGATCAGGATCACCAACGAGCTCTCGAATGCGTTTCTCGAAGTCTTCGGTCGTAGGTGTCGGCGCGTCGACGGCGCTCGGAACGATGAAGATCGCGATCCATTGATCCCACGGCCGCACCATGCGGAATACGCCAACGGGCCCCCACGAGGACGAATCCGGCTGGATGACCTGATAGAAGATTCCTCGCCGATGGTTCACATAATCGCTCAGGTCGACATCCACCAGAACGTTGAACACATTACCGAGGCCGTGTTGGCCCACAAGGGGGATGCCAAGCTGCTCGACAACCCGACTGCGGCCGCCGTCCGCACCGATCATGTATTTGGCGCGGACCTGCACATCCTTCCCCGCCACGAGGTCGCGAATGGTTGCGGTGACGCCTGCCTCGTCCTGCTCGAACGAGATCAGTTCCGTGTCGAATCGAATCTGCGAGCCGAGTCGTGCAGCCTCCGCCAGCAGAATCGGCTCCATATGGGTTTGCGGCAGATCGCACATCGAACAGGGACTCGCCGTCTCGTAGTCGCTTTTGCGGCTCGGGTCGTTACCCCAAGCGTAGGTGCGCCCCAGCTCTTCGCCGCCCAGACCGGTCAACCAGAAATGGTGCTCCATGTAGCTAGCCGGACTGGAAAGCGCCATGCATTGCTGCTCCAGCCCAACGTCACGCAGCGCCTCCATCGTGCGCTGATTGGTGATATGGGCTCGCGGTGTCCTCGCGGTGCTTCGGCTGCGCGAAATTGCCATATTCGAAACGCCGTGCTTCGAGAGAAACAGCGACGACGCCGCTCCGGCCGGCCCCGCTCCCACTACCAGGACGTCGGTTTCAATCATCTCCTATCCTCCGTTTTCAGTTCACCGATCTAAATGCGCCGATTGCACGCTTCGAGGAATACGGCAGGCCATGGCCCGCCGCCCTCTGCGTAAATGAACGCACGTTTGCCGGTCTTAATTGACTCTTCGCTCGCGACCCGCCCAGTAGGGCTCCTGAAGTTGGCGTCTGAGAACTTTGCCCGCGGCGTTGCGCGGCAGAGCGTCCACAAAATCGACGCTCTTTGGCACTTTGAATGCGGCGATCCGGGACCGCGCGAATGACAGGATGTCTGAAACGTCCGCTGAGGCACCTTGTTTCAACACGACCACTGCCTTCACCGCCTCGCCCCACTTCTCATCGGGCACCCCGATCACCGCCACCTCTGCCACACCCGGATGACCGTAAATCGCGTTTTCGACTTCGGCGGGATAGATGTTTTCCGCGCCCGAGATGATCATGTCCTTCACGCGATCGTGAATGTAGAGGTAGCCGTCTTCGTCCAGATAGCCGGCGTCGCCGGTCCGAAGCCATCCTTCCGAATCCACGGTAGCTGCCGTCGCTTCAGGACGGTCCCAGTAGCCGGCCATGTTGCCGCTCGAGCGCGTCATGACTTCGCCGACCGCGTGCGGCGGCAGCGTAGCGCCCTGCGCGTCGACAATCTTGAGCTCGACACCCGGCATCGGCAGGCCGGCTGAACGCATCCTGGCATTGCCGTTCGGGTCGTGATCCTCCGGCGGCAGATAAACGATGGTGCCCGAGGTTTCCGTCATTCCGTACTGCTGACAGAAGCCGCAGCCGAACACTTCCATGCACTCCCGCAGGAGGTCGACGGGAATGGGCGAAGCGCCGTAGAGAATGTGCTTCAGCCGTCCAAAGTCGACTTCCCGGCAGCGCGGATGGCGCACGACAATCTGCAGTGCAGAAGGGACCATGAACACCTTCGAGACCCGATCACGTTCGATAAAATCGAGCACCGCGAGCGGATCAAACTCTCGCGCAATGACGTCTTTGGCACCGTAGAGAAGCCCCATGATGCCCCAGATGCTGCCGCCGACATGTGCCACCGGCATCGCTACCAGACTGACGTCGTCCGGCGTCCAGCGCCGCCAGTCCATTCGCGACGCGTCCGCATCGCGCTGCTTGGTCAGCAGGTTCGCGTGCGTCAACATCACACCCTTGGGCAGTCCGGTGGTGCCCGCGGTGTAGGCCTGCAACGCAACGTCGTCAGGATGACTTTCGATAGCAGGAGCTTCGGCGCTCGCGGCCTCGCGCCAGACGTCGAACGGCGTCGCGTCATTGACCGTTGCGTCATCTATCGCGATCACCATCGGTCGATCAGGCAGCCGGGCGAGCGTTTCCTCGGCCTGGAGCGACGCGTCTGGCCCAACGAACACCAGCCTCGCGCCGCAATCTTCAAGAATGCCTGCCACTTCGGCAGGCGCAAGACGCCAGCCGATCGGCACGGTCACGGCCCCTGCCTTTGTCGCCCCAAACAGGATCTCGAAGAAACGATCGCAGTTCTTGCCAAGATAAGCCACCCGCTCCCCCGGAGAAATTCCGGCCTCGACAAGCGCATTGGCTACGCGATTCGAATTCAGTTCGAACTGTGCAAACGATGTTTCGCGCCCCTCGAAAGAGAGGGCGATTGCGTCGGGTCGAGCAAGTGCGTGGCAGCGCGAAATTTCGGCAAACGTAGTTATTCGACTGATGTCAACGGGATGTTGCTCTGAAGTCATGTCTATATCCATGGATCCGGGAAGCACTAATCACTATGCATTACCATTGATCGTTCAATCGGCCGGGCCACACGAAGCCTTCCTTGTGCTTGCCTGTACGGTCGGGATCGAGGTACACATGCATGCGTTCGATCAACCCATCTCGCCCGAAAACGAAGATGCTGCAGAATCGGCCGCCCCGTGTGCGCCCGCCATGCCATTCAACGTCTTCCAGGTCTGCTCCCTCGGTCGTGCCTTCCACTGCGACGTAGTTGCCTTGCTCGATAAAGAGCAGGTCGTCGATATGATGTGCGGCGCGCTTCACCATGGCATTCATCACGCCAACTGCCAACTCCATGAACGCAGCCGCGCCGTCGCCGACGCCGTATTTCGGAAAATAAAACTGGAAGTCCTGCGCAAACAGTTCGGCGGGAAATTCACCCGCGTCGCCGCGGCGGAAGTATTCCTGGACGGTTTGGATCTGCTGGCTCATTTGCGTCAATTTCGTGCTCATCGTCGCGCCTCTTCACGCATACGAATTGGCGATCAACTGGTGGCCCCAGATGTCGCCAACAACGTTGTATTCCGACTGGTGATTGGGCCGGGTTACGCCATATCCATACTCGCAGAACCAGCCCGACGGGGTTTGCATGTAAAAGGAGAAAGCGTTGTCGTTCGCGTGGCGGCCAGGTTCGAAGAGAATCGGTACGTTGTGCCTGCGTGCCTGATCGTAGGCAAGGCCGACATCGTCGATATTGTCGACTTCAACCATCATGTGGTGGATACGCTTGGGTAGCGGCCCTGCGCCAAACGCCACGGTGTGATCGCGTTCATTGCAGTGCATGAAGATGGGTTCGCGTCGCCCTGCGCCAAAATCGAAGCGGACTTCGATATTGCCGCGCATGCCGAATACCTTGCTGTAGAAGCGGTAGGAGTCCTCCACGCCGGCATCCCGGACAATCATGTGTCCAAGACCATTGGACCCCGTTACGAACTTGCCGTGCATGCCCCTGCCCGGCCGAAATGGTTTGTGCCGATCGACCAGCGGCCCATGAAAGATTTCGAGCGGCAGCCCTGCGGGGTCTTTGAGCCGCAAGAACTCCAACACACAGCGCTTTTCCGCATCAGCGGGAGAGGCTACCTCGAAGGGTATGCCGCATTCCTTGAGGTGCTGCTGCATCTCAAGGAATTCTTCGGGACCGGCAACGCGAAAACCGGCGAAAAGAACGTCGTCATCCGCATCCGGCTGAATGAGGATGCGATGATGCCAATAATCCATGCGCAGACTCAGTTCACCGCCATCCTCGACCCACTCCATCCCCAGGATTTCATTGGCGTAAAAGCGCCATGCGTCGACATCGCGAATGCCGATGCCGAGGTAGCCTAGCTCTGTAACCCTTGAATTGATCATTGTGTTCTCTCGCTTCATCAACCAGAATCATGGTCTCTGTTGTGCCAGATAATGTCGGTAAGTAACGCTAACTGCATCGTCGAAAGCGACGAAATCGGACTTCAATTCGGGGGAGCTTGAACGCAACACGCGAAGGCTATGCAGGCGTGACTAGTTGCACCGCATCACGGGATTCGACAGCACACATTCGCTTCCAAGCTGTATGGTTACGTCCTGAGTGGTCTCGGCCAGATCGTGACCCACATCGCCATGCTTTCCATCAAGACTGAACGCTACGACGTCAGCGGGCTCCAGCGACCCAACCAGTTCGGCCACTGACGAAAGCATGACCGGCAGCTGTCCCATGAATCCCGCGAGCGGCCAGTCGAGGATTTTTTTGTTGCCGATCCAGCAGGAAATCACGGCGTTTGAAATCAGATGCTCGTCGTCGCGTGTCACGACCATTGGCCCGATCGGGCTGAACGTCTCGAACGTGCCCGCGAGGCCGGAAAGATCGGCATCGTTGAAGAACTTCGGCGGGGAAGAAAACGACCGGCAGCCATTTTGTACGCGACTCACCCCTGATGCGAACAGATCGTTCATTACCGAGTAGCCGAATATGGGAATCTTGTGCCGCCTTCCGCCCTCGCCGGCCGCTCCGACAATCACCGCCAGCGCCGGACGTGGGTAGACTGCACCGTAGCCAAGCCTTACGCGCACCGGGTGACGGTGTCCGGCCAACGACGCACGCATTTTGGGCGCGATGGTCGCCCTTCCGTGATCGCCTGGCTCGCCGTCGAATCTCACTGAGATTATCTTGCCTGGGTCGCTGATTGGCGGCAGACAATGCAAGGACTCGGCATTCACTCTAGGTGCGGCCTCCAGCGCGGCGTTAAAGCGTGCAAGGGCGTGTGGCCAGGCATGGATAACCTGATTGATGGTTGTGGAACATCCATCTCCGCTACGCCCTACTATCGCGACCTCCCCCTCGGCAACCGCAACAGCGATCCGGGACGCTCCCTCATAGTGCACACTGCCGATTTTCATTGGACCCTCCGTCATGATCTGAGAAAACCAAGGTTGCGCCGGAATCGAACGACGTTCATAAGGATACGAATTGTTAGTTCTTCGACTGATCCTTCAATCACAACACGCTACTCTGCCGCTCGGGCATCCATGCTGTACTTGCCCGCGCCGTTGGCAGCCAGCATAAGAAACGCGCCCATGATCGACAGGTTCTTGAGGAACATCGTCATCTGGATCTGGTCGGCGAAGTTCTTGTGGAACAGGAGCGCGGTCAACAACGTGAACCCGGCGAGAAGAACCGAGACGATGCGGGTCTTCCACCCGGCAATGATCGCAATAGAGCCGAGAATTTCGGTGGCGATCACCAGCGGCAGCAGCGCACCGGGAACGCCGACGGCCGCCATGTAGCCGGCCGTAGCAGCGTATGCTGTGAGCTTGCCGATTCCTGACAGCAGGAAAAGAGCGCTGAGGAGGACGCGGCCGAGCAGTTCCGCTGCATTGGAAAGCGCGGTGGAGTTGCGCTGGGATGATGCAGCGATGCTCGATTTGCCGAGCTGGGCTTGAGGCGTAGTGGACATGAGGAGATCCTTTCAGTGAGAACGTAAAGTGAAAACCGATCGCGCGGCCAAAGCGCTTCCGATTGGACTACTTGCGAATAGCCTTGATATAAATCTAGTGGCAGACAGTCGCCGGCACTAGCCGGTGCACCTGGATTTCATTCATCCACTAATGAACGCAATCCAGCGTGAACCGCGCTACCGATTGGGGAATCGTCGCTATCGACGAGGCCCGTCGTTTGTCCACTCGTTACGATGGGTGGCGCGACGGTGGCACGCATCCAGGGGGATGCCTGCTTCTCCCGCGAGGCAGCAAGCACTACCAATCAATGGAGCGACGATGAATAACGCAATACCTGCCTTGCGCTGGCAGCTCAACCGCCGTCCCAAGGGAGCGGTTAACCCCGAGGATCTGGAGCTGATCGAATTCAAACCTGACCCGCTCAAGGCCGAACACATCAGAATCCGCAATATCCACTTGTCGCTCGATCCCACTCAGCGAATCTGGATGAGCGACCGGGAGCAATATCTCGCCCCCATTCAGGTCGGCAGTGTGATGCGCGGCACGACGGTGGGCGAAGTCACGGAGTCCCGCTCCGAGCGATTCAAGCCCGGCGATCTGGTGATCGCCGGCATGGGCGGTTGGGAAACCCAGACCGACATCGAGGCCAAGTCCGCCAGTCGTATCCGGCGGCTGGCCGGCGTGCCGCTGACCGCCTCCTTGAGCGTGCTGGGCAATACCGGCTTGACGGCGTGGTTCGGCATGACCCGGATCGGGCAAGTCAAGGCCGGAGACACCGTCGTGGTCTCGGCCGCAGCCGGCGCGGTCGGCTCCATCGCCGGCCAGATCGCGAAACTGCGCGGGGCACGGGTGGTCGGCATCGCCGGCGGCCAGGCGAAATGCGAGTGGCTCACCGGACAACTGGGTTTCGACGCGGCGATAGACTACAAGAGCGAAGACGTCGGCGAAGAGCTCGACCGCCACTATCCCGACGGCATCGACCTCAACTTTGAGAACGTCGGGGGCGCCATCATGGAAGCCGTGTTCAACCGTCTGAACACATTTGGCCGGATGGCCCTGTGCGGGATGATCTCCGGCTACGAAAAGGATGGACCGGTCGCGGGGCCAGAAGATTTCTCGCGCATCCTGATGCGGCGGTTACGCATTGAAGGATTCGTCGTGCTCGACCATCTACCGCACGCAAAAGAGGCGCTGGACGAACTCGCGCCGTGGGTCGTGAACGGCCAACTCCGATGGAAGGACCACGTAGAGCCTGGTCTCGAAAACGCGCTGCACGCAATGCAGTTGCTTTTCAGCGGCCGCAACGACGGCAAGATGATCCTCGGCATCTCGCCCGAGCCGGCATTTTCCAGTGGGGCCGCAGCATGACCAAAATCATTTTTTGCCTGAAACGCCTGCCGACGATGACCCGAGCCGAGTTCCAGGAGTACTGGCGCAACGTGCATGCCCCACCGGTGGCGCAGCGAGCCCGCCTCCTCGGCATCCGGCGCTACGTCCAATCGCACACAATGGACGACGCCACTTTCGCCGGGTTCTCACAGAGCCGCGGTGGCCACCCGCCTTTCGACGGTATCGTTGAACTATGGTTTACCGAGTCGGAAGAAGGCACACCCGACGAGCGTCGCCGGGCGATGCAGGAATTGCTGGACGATGAGGCGCGCTTTATAGACTTGCCAGCCTCGCCGATCTTTTTCACGCATGAGAACGAGGTCATTCGTGATTTCGTTCAGGCACACGATGCTTCCCGCGACACCGCTGGCAATACAGAGTGACCAGCGGTTGTGCGGGCGGGACAACCTCGCAGCAGCTTCTACATCGCCAGATAGCCGCCATCAACGGCCATTGCCGATCCGTTGACGAAGGAGGCTGCATCCGACAGCAACCAGCGGGCTGCTTCGCCAATCTCGTTCGGTTCTCCGAATCGTCCGACCGAGTGCCGCTCCCTGATCTTTTCGAACAACGTGGCGAAATAAGGCTCTGCGGAAAGCTTCGTAACAACCGGCGTCTTAACGACCCCTGGGAGTACGGCATTGACGCGTATCCCTTTGCCGCCATAGTCAGCTGCCGCCGCACGGGTAAGACCGACAACGCCATGCTTGGCGGCGACATACTCGGCGGCATTCGGCGTTGCAATCTGACCGACTGACGACGCAGTATTGACGATTGCACCGCCACCGCTCGCCTTCATTGCAATCACTTCGTACTTGATACACCAGAATACGCCGGTCAAGTCGATCCGAAGCGCCCTCTCCCACTCCTCAGTCGAGAGCTCGTGCAGCGGCTTCCCAACCTGGACGATGCCCGCGTTATTGAACGCGCCGTCGAGACGACCGTACCTGTCGACCGCAGACCGCACCAGGGCTTGAACGTCCGCTTCCACGGCCATGTCTGCCAGCACTTGCGTAGCGACACCTCCACGGGACCGAATGATATCCGCTGTCGCGTTTGCTCCTTCAGCCGAGATGTCACTCAACACCACGTTCGCACCGGCGTCCGCAAATACGATGGCTGACGCCTGGCCGATGCCGCTGCCGGCGCCAGTGACGATAATCGTCTTTCCTTCGAGGTTCCGCGCAGCAGTTGCGGAATCCGCACGGTTCGCGACTTGTTGCATCACAGTCCCTCCTGCGAGCCGCCGAACTCGTTCGCCTGATAACTCACGAGGTGCCGGTAATCCTCGCGGATGGTAGGAAATACATCCATGTTCTGCACGATCTCGTCGCCCAGCACTTCAACATGGTGCTTCGTATGCGGCGGAACGCGTACCATCGAACCCGGCGTCATTTCGAACACCTGATCGCCGACGAAGTAGTTCATGTGTCCTTTTACGCAGATCACGATCTGCTCAAAGTCATGCTCGTGTGACGGAACCTTCAACCCCGGAGAAATGAAGTTCATCACGAACATCATATTCTCGCCGCGAAATCCGACGCGCTCTCCGCCCTTGGCCACCACATCACGCGGTAACGTGTTCCAGTTGTACATGCTCGGTTTCGATTCCATTTTCAGACTCACCTTTCTTGATCAGGGGTTACATGCGATCGCTGGATGGCGACACGACTCCGGCGGTCGTCGGCATACCGTAGACCGCACCGGCAGTGCGTGCGGCAAGATCGAGCGCAAACGCCCGATTAGTGATTTCAAGCTGGCTGGGATGGAGCACCGTCTTTCCGTCGAAGCCGAGAGCAACGCCCTGAGAGCATTGAATGGCGAGACCTTCCGGATCCGAAATATCAGTGAACACGCCGTCGAGAATCGCAAGTCCGAAGGCGCGTGCCGCCATCACGCTCATAGACAGAGCGGTTAGCAGCCCCGGGCGTTCAACCGTATGGGCGCAGCGCATTTCCTTGGCGAGGTCGCTGGTGCCAATGACCCAGACGTCCACGCCCGAATCTACGCTCGCCGCGCCGATGTCATTCAACTGAAGCACGGCTTCGCAGGTCTCGATCATCGCCCAGATCGGCACTGCGTCGCCCAACGCCACGCGGGCAGCCGCCAGTTCGCTTGAACTGGAAATCTTGGAAACGAGCACGGCGTCAGGCCGCGCTTGCGCCGCCTCTGCCATATCGTCTAGGCCCCACGGCGTATCCAGGCCATTGACCCGGATCACCACTTCCCGATGCTCAAAACGCCCATCGCGAACGGCCTCCACGGCGGCGCTGCGCGCTTGAAGCTTCACCTCGGGCCTGATCGTGTCCTCGAGGTCGAGGATTACGGCATCGCATGGCAGGGAACGCGCTTTTTCGACGGCGCGCACGTTGTTGGCCGGCAGATAGAGTGCACTGCGACGCGGCCGGATCGACGGCGTTATGGTCATTTGACTAAACCTCTGTTTGAGCGCGGATCAACGGCTCCGCTGGAACACCCCTAAACCTCGTTCTCGAACACAGCTTCGATCGCGCCCAGCTCATCGATTTCGCAGCGCACGCGATCACCGGCCTTGAGGAACACGGGTGGCTTCATCGCCGCGCCGACGCCTCCGGGCGTGCCCGTGAAGACAATGTCGCCGGGTTCAATAGTCATCACCTGAGACAGACAGTTCACCTGATCGAACACATCAAAGATGAGTTCGCGAGTATTCGATTGCTGCCGGATTTCGCCATTCACAAGCGACCGGATCCCAAGGTGGTGCGGGTCGCCCACCTCATTGGCCGTTGTGATCCAAGGGCCGAATGGCCCGTGCGTGTCGAAGGATTTGCTTAGCACCCACTGCGACGTCAGCTTCTGCCAATCGCGAGCGGTCACATCGTTGCCGACGCAGTAGCCGAAGATATGGCCGGCCGCATCCTCCCTGGAGATATTGCGGCCCCGCTTGCCTATGACGACGACCAGTTCCGCCTCGTAATCGACGGACGTGGACGCCTTTGGAATCTGGACAGGCTCGTAAGGCGGATGGACCGTGTTGGCCTGTTTGCAGAACCACACCTGATGTTTCGGCACTTCAAGACCGGCTTCGGCGACGTGATCGGCGTAGTTCAGGCCCATCGCCATGATCTTGTTCGGTCGTTCGATGGGCGGAAGCAGACGGACCTCGTCAAGCGGGATGACCTCCGTAGCTTGCCGTGCTACTCGGCGCACGTCTTCCGCGGCAACATCCCAACTCGCGATCAGGTCGATCATCGTCGCCGCGAGCCGAGGGAGCGCGCGCTGAATACGCACAATGCGCCCGCCATCGACCACGCCAATCTCTGGCGGTCCGCCGTTGACACTTAGTGTTGCAAGTTTCATATGCAAAACCCCTTGTTATGCCTGCTGTTCATGAAAATTCGGGGCCGACTGGATGAGGATTGCACCTTCATAAGGTCTCCCCAGCAGTTGGCGACGAAGTGTGTGCATTACCCGCTTCGATTTTGCGCTCACCGACCCGTCGCAACAGGAAGTGCGACAGCGATGGAATGAGAACGAGAGCACCAACCATGTTCCAGACGAACATGAACGTCAAAAGAATGCCCATGTCCGCCTGAAACTTGATCGGCGACCAGATCCATGTGATCACTCCGGCTGACATCGTCAGGCCGACCAGCGCTACTACCCGTCCGGTGAAATGCAACGAGCGCAGGTACGCTTCACGTAACGGCACCCCGTCGCGTTGAAATGCCAATTGCACGCTCAACAGGTACAGCGCATAGTCGACGCCGGCTCCCACGCCAAGCGCGATGACGGGCAATGTGGCCACTTTTGCGCCGATCCCCAGGCACACCATCAATGCCTCGCACAGTACCGAGGTGATGAGAAGCGGCACCAAGGCCACGACGACTGCGCGCCAACTACGGAAGGTAATGAAGCACAGGATCACGACCGCTGCGTAGAGCAGCACCAGCATACGGTGATGGGCTTGCTTGACGACAATGTTCGTGGCCGCCTCGATACCAGCCGAGCCGGCCGCCAGCTCGAACGTGCGACCCGGCGCATTGTGCTCACTGCCGAATGCTTCCGCGGCATGCACCACACGGGTCAGCGTATCCGCCTTGTGATCGCCGAGGTAGGCGATCAACGGCATTACTGAGCAGCGCTGATCAACGAGTTCTGGCCGATCGCTCATCACGTCCGCAAGCGCCGTGTTGATGACCGATGCGTCACGCGGTATTGCAAACCACTTGGGGTTGCCTTCAAACTGCCCGGCCGTGCCGAGGCGCACCATGTCGGCCGCCGAGGCGGTGGCCTTGACGCCGTCGACCTGCCTCATGCTGGCGCCGAACCGATCGAGCTCCACCAAGGTCGAGTAGTCGTTGCATTTCCCGGGAGGCGTGACGAGCATCACGACAAACTGATCGCCGGATAGCCCGTAATGCGCTTTGACGTAGGCATCGTCGAGGTTGTAACGCGAGTGGGCGCGGAGCTCCGGAGCACCCGGGTCGAGATCGCCGGTCTTGAGTTGCTGGCTAATGCCGAGTGCCAGGAGTCCCAGTACGAGAGATACGGCTATTGCACCCTGCGCCCAGTGCCGCGAAGTGAAGTGCAGCAGCCACGCCCACACACGGGTCGCCCAATCGCGCCGGGCGGCCGATCTGGCCTCCATTCTGCGTGCGGCGGCTTTTTCGCTCACGCCCACATACGACAGCAGCACCGGAATCAGAATCAGCTTGGTGAAGATCAACACGGTCACCCCGATGCTGGTTGTCAGCGCCAGATCGCGAATCACCGGGATATCGATCACCATCAGCACGGCGAAGCCGACGACGTTGGTCAAAAGCGCGGTGACCCCCGCGAGAAAGAGACGCCGAAACGTATAGCGCGCCGCGATATACCGGTGCGTGCCCAGCGCCACGTCCTGCATGATCCCGTTCATCTTCTGCGCGCCGTGCGACAGGCCGATCGCGAAAATAAGAAACGGTACGAGGATGGAATACGGATCGAGTACGTACCCGAGCAACTGCATGAGCCCTAGCAGCCATATCACGGCCAACGTCGACACGGCTATCAGCAAAAGCGTGCTGCGCAGATCCCGGGTAAAGGCGAAGACAAACAGCCCGGCGATGACGGCGGAAATGCCGAAGAACATCATCACCTGGCTCAAGCCATCGATCAGATCTCCGACCAGTTCGGCAAAACCCACAATGTGTATTTTGACCGTGGGACTTTCCAGCGCCAGGACTTTGTGTTTCAACTCATGCGAAAACGCTGCGTAATCAAGCGGCAGACGCGTTTCCGGATTGAAATCGAGCAGCGGCACAACGATCATGGTCGAGCGCCGGTCGTCGGCGACATAACTGCCGACAATGCCCGCACGCGCGATGTTGATCTTGAGTTGACTCAGGCTCGCTGGCGAGCCGTCGAAATCATCCGGCATCACAGGCCCCCCGCGGTAGCCCTCCTCGGTCACTTCGGTCCAGCGCAGGCTGCTCGTCCATAAACCGCGCATGGCGGAGCGGTCCACGCCGGGAATCAGGTAAACCGTGTCGTTGATCTTCTGCAGCGACGCCAGGTAGTTCCTATTGAAAATGTCGCCGTTGCGATTCTGCACAACAATACGGACAACGTTGCCGAGGCTGCGCAACGCGTCCTTATGCTCCAGGTAGTGCTGAATATACGGATGTCCGCTCGGCAGCATCTTCTCGAAGCTCGCGTTCACCCGTAGAAACAGTGCGTGCCATCCGAGGAACAGCGTGACGATCAACGACACCAGCAGCACCGCGACGCGATTGTTGAAGATGAAGCGTTCGAGCCAGGTCCCGCTGTGACGATCGAACTCGTTGATGTCGCGCACGACGGGGCTGGCCATACGACTGTTGATATCGACCTTCACGATGATTGACTCACTGGAGGTTGACGGTTTGCATGCCGCCGAGGCCCGTCAGCGCGACCCGGTCGTGTCCGGCGGCCGCGACATCGGTGATGAGGCCCAGCCGCGCGGAAGGGAGGACCTGGAACGTATCGCCCTCGTCGCGGCTTACGATCAAATGACCATCCTGAGACACGAACAGCAGTCGGCCGTCGTCGAGAACGCATGCGGCGGTGAGGCTGCCGTGCACGCCGGTGGAAAGGCGTTGCCAACTCGCACCATCATCGCGCGAGCGATAAGCAGAGCCGCCGATGCCATACGCGATAACGTAGCCGCGAGAACCTATGACGCCGAGGAAGCTGCCGTTGTAGCCGGTCGAGATAGCGGTGAAGCGCTGCCTTGGCCGGTCGAGCCTGAACAATGTGCCCTGCTCGGACGCCAGGTAGACATCGCTGCCCACCTCGCTGATGGCGTTGTAGTGAAGCATCTTGTCGTTGTCGACCTTTTCGATCCACGACATCCAGCTCTTTCCGCCATCACTCGTCCCGAGGATGGTTCCGAACGAGCCTACGGCCCAGCCGTCCCGCTCATTTTCGAACAGGATGCCCAGCATCGGTACGGCAGGGCCGCTCTGGTAATTGAGCGCGGTTTCCTTCAGCAGTCGCACGGCATTCGTATTGCCGCTTGCCGCCAACTCGCCGAAATGAGCCTTGAGCAGACCGGCTGCCATACGACCGTCGAGCTGCTTGGTCCAATGTTCTCCGCCATCTAGAGTGGCGAGGACCACTCCGTCGTGCCCCGATGCCCACCCCTGCCTGGCAGTGACAAAACGCACGGCGACCAGATCCGAGCTGACAGGACTCCCAACCTGGCGCCAGGTCTCGCCGTTGTCATCGGAAAGCACGATCAGGCCTCGCATGCCCACGGCCACCAGTCTGGAACCTGCGCGAGCGATCGCGCCCAGATGGGTCGTAGTCACGAACCGCGTAGCTTGCGCCGGCGCATCCAGAGGATCCTGAAACTTACCGCCGGCGATTAGCGGAGCCCCAAGGGAAGCGCCGGCGATCAATCCGAGCGACATCAGCAAACACGCGCGTTTGCTGCGGAGTTGGCGTCCGGCTCCACAGCGCCAACCCGCGTGATTGGGCTCGCCGAACACTATTGCACCCCTCTGCTGGACATGCCGTCCGCGGTGAAGTAGTTGGCCGGCAGCGGAGCCGACTTGTGAAACCCTCCACCAACGCCGATTTCCAATGCCCAGGTCTGCTTGACGAAGTCGTAGATCAACTCGTTGATGTTCGCTGGAGCGGGTACGTCATACGCTTGCACGAGCGGGAACCATTGTGCGCGTACCAGCTTGCCCGCCTGGTCGTATGCTTCATAGCCGACAATGCTCCAGCTGTCTTCATCGAGGTAAAACACCTTCTTGCTTTCGACGTGACGAGCGCCCGGCTTGAGCGTGGCCTCAACGACCCAGACACGATGCAATTCATAACGCAGGACATCTGGATTGACGTGAGTCTTGCGGAACAACTCGTCGGGAGGCGTATTCAGGTATTTGTAGACGTTATAGGGAATAAACGTCTCTTTCTTGCCGACCAGCTTGAAGTCGAACCGATCCATCTTGCCGTCGAAACCATTGGTTTCGTCCCACAAGAATATGCCGCTGTTCGACGTCACGACCGTATCGTACTTAAACTCCGGGGCGAGCCGGACCCGGCGCTGGCCAGGCGTATAGAACCACGCCGTGGGGTCTCTCTGGTCCATGCGCTTCCACTGGATACGCATGTCCATTTCCCCCGCCTGAGACGGCGGCCCCAGGTGGATGTTATTGAGTGCGGACATCTGGTCAGATTTGGTTCTGCTGTTGTCCCAGTAGTCGACGCGGTACTGCAAAGTGGCATTTGTGCTGAGCGACCGGTTTCCCGAAGAATCGGTTAGCCATGTCTTGTATTCGCCGCTGTAGTACACAGGCATATATCGGGCGAAGAAGTTGTAGATCACTTCCTGCCCTGTGGACGGAATGGGGAATGGAAACTGCGCGTGCGCATCTTCCAGACCCGGCCCGTCTCCGACGAGTTTGGGCGACATCACGTTCTTGATCGTGTTGTCGTAAACCCAGTCGGGAAAGCAGGCCGTCCGATGCGTCGGATAAACATCGATCCGGTAGGTCTGCGGATTGCGCTTGAACAGCTCTTTCTGGCCATCGTCCAGCTTGTCGGCATACTTGTCGAGATTCGACGCCGAGATGGAAAACAGCGGCTTCTCGTTAGCGAAGGGGTCGACGTAAGGCGCGCCGCCCTCTTGATTCGTGGGTTTATATCCGGCGGGAGCCTTGCACAGCCCACCGGTCCACTCGGGAATCGTACCGTCCTTGTTGCCGGCCCGTTCGGCACCCACCGGCGTAAGTTCTTTCCCGAGGCGTGCCGCGTCCGCCGCGGAAGGAGCTGCGATCGCCTGCACGCCAATGCCTGCCAGGACGCCTGCGGCCGCCAGAGTCAACAGATGTTTCATATATCTCCTCCAATTCACTGCACTGATGTAGCGCGCCGACTTCACCGTCTTGAACGCCGGTACGTGCCCGCTTTCTTTTATCGTCGTCAGGGCACGATTCAGGATCAACCAGATCCTCAATTCATTGCCGCTTCGAAATCATTGTCTGTTCGGCAATCGCTGCGCACATCGTCGAAATCGACGAAATTAATCAGGTACGGTCAGCTACAGGAAAATTGGAGAAAGATGATCTGGTTATTGCAACCGCCCCTGTTCGCGCAAGCGCACGCCGATTTCCCGAATACGCGCTTCGCCTTCCTGCAAAGCGGCCGCGCTGGTATGGACCGAGTAATGCCCGAGGACCAGATCGTAAGGATGCTTAACCGCTGAACCCATGACAAACTCGGTGTCGGTCTCTGCATGGAATTCCATCGCGGCCTCGGACTCCTCGAACACCCCAAGATCGCCTGCGCGCAATTCACCCGGCACGAGAACTCTTCCCACGCTGACCGCCGCCCAGCCCACCGTGTGCCCCGCGGGTGGTTCGTAGCGCCATCGTTCCCCGGCTTTCAGGCTGACCGACAGATAGTTGATCGAGGTGGGAGCAGGCAGCACACTCTTTGCCCGCCCATAGCGGCCCAACACGACCCTCGCCGGGCCATCGCGCTCGATGTCGTTCGGTTCCAGATAAATGCTTTCCGCTTTCCCAAGTTCCGCGTCAGGAGGCAATGCAATCCAGAGCTGAAACCCGCGAAGACGGTCAGCATTGCCGAAATCACCGCCATGCCACGCGCCGCCACCAGCCTGCAGCCACTCCACGCCACCCTGCGGAATCGTTCCGCTGCGACCCACCGTATCCTCGAAGCCGACGTTTCCCTCGAGGATGCAGGTGATAGTCGCGATACCCGAATGCGGATGTAAATGCACGCCATGCGGAGTCGTGCCGGTGAGATCGATTAGATCGAGAAATACGAACGGCCGTAGCGCCTGGCCCAGGTCAGACGGGCTCATCAATCGAGTGATAGGCCCTTGCCTGTGACCGCGAGTGCGAGTGACGATGCGGCGCGTGGATACGACCGGGTCGTTCAGCGTGGAGAGGGACATTGACTGCTCCTTCGAATCAAAGATGGACGAATACAGACGGAATCGATGTTATGCAGTCGCGTTTCAAGCGACTAGATTCCGTATCTGGATTTCACTCGTCCAGGATCGAAAGCAATCGATGCGACGAACACGCCACGGCGACCGGGCGGTCGTCGTGGCGCGGGCTCCATATCGAGACTAGAAGGTGGTTTGCAGCGTGAGGGAGATCCACGGTTTGTCGTTCCACATGAATGGCCCATTCCCACCGGCATAATACGAAGGCCCGCCCGGCGCAAAGCGGGTCATCCCGCTCGTATGGCTGTGGTAGCCGTTGTACTGCAGCGTGATGTTGTACTTGTTCTGCACGAGTGCGTGCAGCCCGATCGTGTAAGTGAGCGCACCCTGATTGGCTATGGCCGTGGACAAGGACGGCGTATTGCCATAGATCCCGTACATGACAAACATCGGCATGTCGATGTCGACACCGGAAAACACCTGGAACCATTGCGGGTCGAACTGCAGTGCGGCAACGATTGAAGTATCCGTCGAACAGCCATCCCATTTGCTGCCCGTTGGGCACGCGATCCGATTGCTCGTACCGTTATAGAGCGCCGCATTCTTGATTGAGCCGACCCTTTGTGTCATGGCCACTTCCGCCGTGAACGTACCGGCCTCGTAGAGTGGTGTTTTGCTCAACGGCATCAATGCATTGGCGATCAGGTTGATCGTATCGCCGCGCGCACCGGAATTGCCTGAGGGATCGCTCGGTTGCTGACTCGCGATCGAACTCAGCGCCGTGTTATGCCGGTACGAGAGTTCAAATCCTGTGCTCAGAATGCCCAGACCGAGTTCTGCGCTGACGCCAAAAAGCTGTGCGCCCTGGTTGTACGCCAAATGGTAATTCGACGCCCCTGTGTTCGGATCGTTACCAAAGCGTACCCATGGTTGTGCCTCATCGAGGCGACGATAGTAAAAGCCGAAGGTCGCGCCCGCGAGCGCCGCCGGAGTCCATGTTGCCCGAATACCGAAGTTGTTATTGACATTCTTTGGCTTGAAATCGTCGCCGCGCGGAACGGCGCCCCCTAGAAACTGATTTGGCCCATAGAACAGGAAATCCGAGAGTCCGAGATAGGTGCCGCCTTCGGGCAGCAGGTTATGCTCGAACTCGAAAAAGTACTGCGCCGCGATGGACCACTCCGGTGTGATGTCAGTCTGCACATAGAACTGTGCTCTGGGAAGGGCCAGTTCCTTCAGTGTGGAACCGGGCGCCGCCGAACCCTTGATGCCGTCTACGGGATTCTGGGCGTAGCTGATGCTCTGATCACCGAAGAAAATGGCCGTTCCCCAGATCTGGGTCAACCGCCCGAGCTTGACCGATGCAGTATGTCCAGCCCAATCAAAACTTCCGTAAGCAAACGCATCGAGCAACTGGGCGCCGTTTACGTAGTAACTCCGCGTGTATGAAGAAAATCGGTTTCCGGCATACGAGCCTAGTGCCGAATAGGGCAAGCCCGGCGCTGCATATCCGGGATTGAATTTCACCGAGTCGTTGTAAGCGAAATCCTTGAAAAGCGACGCACTTACACGAAAACCGTATTTCTCCCGATAGGAGAGCGAAAACTCCGTGAGATTGGATACGCGGTTGGTCACGATACTGCCGGCGTGAGCGAATTTGTAATTCGATTCATCGAAAACGGGATTATTTCCAATGCCCGAATCGATACCGCCCACGCGCATGCCGCCGATATATTGAATCGTGTTGTCCCACCGTCCGGAGAAGTCCGGCCCCAGATTGAACTGAAATGCGTGTGCCGGCATGGAAGCGGCGAGCGCCAGGCCTCCGCATACCATCACACCGATGCCGCTACGTAGTCGAGCGGCAAACTCTCTGCTTTTCCGTCTCACATCGATCTCCTCATGTCTGTTTTAAATTTGAAACTCCTTCGCGCACTCTTCCGGCAGCCCCGTCTTTCATACCGCCACGACCGCGGGACTCACGGAACCAGGCGGAAGGACACGCCGGAAAAGACTTCCGGACGGACGCAACTTCCACCGTAGTAAGCACACGAGCGCTCAGCGGCTTCCTGGCTGGACGATCCTTGTTCAGCCCACCAAAATATCAGACCTGCAAAGACCAGGACGCCCAGTACCGCGGCTGCACGCTTATGCCGTTTCATTGCCATCCCCTATTCGACTCCCCAGTTCGTGCGTTTTTATTTATTCATCACATAGCATTCCTGAGTTATTACTAAAATATTTTTCGTGTGATGACGTAAAACCATGACTTCATTCTCTAACGCTGGCTCGCGGGAAAATCGTCATACTTTAGACGCCATGGGGAGAAAATGAGTCATAGCGCATGAGTCTTCATTATGAAAGGCGGCATTCCTTCGTCATCGTCGGAACGGACGAATTCCTGACGGGGGCCCGTTAACTCATTCGATGGACAGGTCCCGATCTGCGCCTACTCCACCGCCTTCACCATCTCCTCGATCACTTTCTTCGCGTCGCCGAACACCATCATGGTCTTGTCCATGTAGAACAGGTCGTTGTCGAGGCCCGCATAGCCGGCCGCCATCGAGCGCTTGTTCACGATGATCGTGCGCGCCTTGTAGGCCTCGATGATCGGCATGCCCGCGATCGGCGACTTCGGATCGTTCTTCGCCGCCGGATTCACCACGTCGTTCGCGCCCAGCACCAGCACCACGTCGACCTGTCCAAACTCGCCGTTGATATCGTCCATCTCGTAGACCATGTCGTACGGCACTTCAGCTTCGGCGAGCAGCACGTTCATGTGACCCGGCATGCGGCCGGCCACCGGGTGAATCGCATACTTCACCTCGATGCCCTTCTCGACCAGCTTGTCGGTCAGCTCCTTCAGCGCATGCTGCGCGCGCGCCACGGCCAGCCCGTAGCCCGGCACGATCACCACCGTTTCGGCGTTGCCGAGCATGAACGACGCGTCGTCAGCCGAACCCGATTTCACCGGGCGCTGCTCGGTCCCTCCGGCCACCGCCGCGCCCGCGTCATTGCCGAAGCCGCCCAGCAGCACGTTGAAGAACGACCGGTTCATCGCCTTGCACATGATGTACGACAGGATCGCGCCCGATGAGCCGACCAGCGAGCCCGCGATGATGAGCATCGGATTGTTCAGCGAGAAGCCGATGCCCGCCGCCGCCCAGCCCGAGTACGAGTTCAGCATCGACACCACCACCGGCATGTCCGCGCCGCCGATCGGAATGATGATCAGCACGCCGAGCACGAACGCGATGATCGTCATGATGATGAACGGCAGCCACGACTGCGTGAGGAAGAACAGCACGCCGAAGCCGAGCATCGCGAGCGCGAGCATCAGGTTCACCAGATGCTGGCCGGGATACACCACGGGCGCGCCCTGGAACAGGCGGAACTTGTACTTGCCCGAGAGCTTGCCGAAGGCGATCACCGAGCCGCTGAACGTGATCGCACCGACGAAGGTGCCGATGAATAGTTCGATGCGGTTGCCGTATGGCAGGAAGCCCTCGATCGGCACCTCGGGATCGACGAGGCCGAACGCGGCCGGCTCCGACACGACCCCGTACGCAATGCACACGGCCGCGAGACCGATCAGCGAGTGCATCGCCGCGACCAGCTCGGGCATCTTGGTCATCTCGACGCGCGCCGCGACGAACGCGCCGACCGCGCCGCCCACCACGAGCCCGATCAGCAGCAGGCCGAGTCCGAGGCCGAGACTGGAGCCGAGCACGGCGGCCTGCTTCACGATCAGCGCGATGGTCGTGAGAATCGCGAGCGCCATGCCGACCATGCCGAAGGTGTTGCCCACCCGCGCGGTCTTCGGATTCGAGAGCCCCTTGAGCGCCTGGATGAAGCAGACCGACGCGACGAGATATAGCAGTGTGACGACGTTCAGGCTCATTTACGCACCCTCCCTGCCGCCAGCCAGCTTCTTCGGTTCCTTCTTCTTGAACATCTCGAGCATGCGCCTCGTGACGAGAAACCCGCCGAACACGTTGACCGCGGCGAGCGCGACCGCGATCGTGCCGTAAAATTTGCCCGCGCCGCCCGTCAGGCCCGCCGCGAGCATCGCCCCGACGATCACGATCGCCGAAATCGCGTTGGTCACCGCCATCAGCGGCGTATGCAGCGCGGGTGTGACGTTCCAGACCACGTGATAGCCGACGTAGACCGCCAGCATGAAGATGATCAGATTGATCACCGTGTGATTGATGACTTCCATCGCCGCTCCCTCTTGTCGACCCGGCCCTGTGCTCTGACACGTCCCCGGGTCTCACGCAACATCGTTACCGTCGATCCGGGCTCGCGCGCTCGCGCCGGCGCGGGTCCTATGTGCTGCCCTGCTATGCCTTACGCGTCACCTGGCCGTCGCGGGTCAGCAGCGTGGCCGCGACGATGTCGTCCGCTAGATCAATGTTCAGTACACCTTCCTTTGTGATGATCAGCTTCAGGAAGTCGAGCAGGTTGCGCGCGTACAGCGATGACGCGTCGGCTGGCACCATTGCGGGCAGATTCGTATAGCCGACGAGCTGCACGCCATGGCGCACCACCACCTGGTCTGCCTCAGTCAGCGGACAGTTGCCGCCGCGCCGACCTTCATATTCGGCTCCACGGCCGGCCGCGAGATCGACCAGAACCGAGCCCAGCTTCATCGCCTGCACGGTTTCCACCGAAATCAGCGTCGGCGCGGCGCGGCCCGGAATCAGCGCGGTCGAGATCACCACGTCGGCCTGTTTGGCTCGCTCGTGCACGAGCGCTGCCTGGCGCGCGAGCCATGACAGCGGCATCGGCCGCGCGTAGCCGCCAACACCTTCGGCCGCCTCACGCTCTTCCTGCGTCTCGTAGGGCACGTCGAGAAATTTCGCGCCGAGCGATTCGATCTGCTCTTTCACGGCCGGCCGCACGTCCGACGCCTCGATCACTGCGCCGAGGCGCTTCGCGGTCGCGATCGCCTGCAGACCCGCGACGCCCGCGCCGAGAATCAGCACGCGAGCGGCTTTCACGGTGCCGGCGGCGGTCATCAGCATCGGCATGAAGCGCGGATAGAGCGTCGCGGCGAGCAGCACCGCCTTGTAGCCGGCGATGTTGGCCTGCGAGCTCAGCACGTCGAGGCTCTGCGCGCGCGTGGTGCGCGGCGCGGCTTCGAGCGCGAACGCGGTGACGCCGGTGGCAGCGAGCTTGGCGGCATTGTCAGCGTTGAACGGATCGAGCATGCCGATGAGCGTCGCGCCGCGCTTGAGCAGCGGCAGTTCAGTATCGGTGGGGGGCTGGACCTTGAGGACGAGATCGGCGCCTAATGCAGTCTCGGCATCGACGATTTCCGCGCCCGCAACCGCGTAGGCCTCGTCGGGAAAGCTCGCGCCGACCACAGTGAATACGTCGTCTGTATAGCTGGCCATCGTCCCCGCACCGCGCTGAACTGTGACCCTGCTCCCTTGGGACACGTACTTCCTGACTGTCTCGGGCGTCGCGGCGACGCGGGTTTCAAACGTGCGCGTCTCGGCTGGCACTCCGATGTGCATGTCTTGTCTCTTTGTATTGGATAAAGGAACCATCCCCGAGGGTGGAGACGGGTAAGCTCCATTCTTGGTGCGTGATATGTGACACCGCGCGGTTACCCGATTTCCTCGGTGAATTGCGGTACCACACTGAAAAGATCTCCCACTAGACCATAGTCGGCCACGCTGAAGATCGGCGCTTCTTCGTCCTTGTTGATCGCCACGATCACCTTCGAGTCCTTCATGCCCGCGAGGTGTTGAATCGCGCCCGAGATGCCCACCGCAATGTAGAGCTGCGGCGCGACGATCTTGCCTGTCTGACCGACCTGGTAATCGTTCGGCACATAGCCCGCGTCCACGGCCGCGCGCGAAGCGCCAAGCGCTGCGTTCAGCTTGTCCGCGAGCGGCTCCAGAACCTTCGTGTAGTTCTCGCCGCTGCCCAGGCCCCGGCCACCCGAGACGATGATCTTCGCGCTCGTGAGCTCCGGACGGTCGAGCTTCGTGACCTCACGGCCAACGAACTGCGAGAGGCCGCTGTCGGCTGCCGCTTCGAGCTTTTCCACCGCTGCGCTGCCGCCTTCGGCTGCAACTGCGTCGAACGCCGTGGTACGGACTGTGATCACCTTGACCGGATCAGCCGACTGCACCGTTGCAATCGCGTTGCCCGCGTAGATCGGGCGCTCGAACGTGTCCGTCGAGTCCACTGCCGTGATGTCGCTGATCTGCGCGACATCGAGCTTCGCGGCGATGCGCGGCGTGACGTTCTTGCCCGCTGCCGTTGCCGGCGCGAGGATGTGCGTGTAGTTCTTCGCAATGCCCAGAACCGTCGCTTCGACGTTCTCGGCAAGACCCACTTCGAGTTGCGGCGCGTCGGACAGCAGCACCTTCGCCACGCCGGCGATCTTCGCTGCTGCATCGGCAGCCGCTTGAGCATTGTGGCCGGCGATCAGCACGTGCACGTCGCCGCCGATCTTCTGCGCGGCAGCCACGGTGTTCAGCGTCGCAGCCTTGATGGTTGCGTTGTCGTGTTCAGCAATAACCAGACTCGTCATTTTCGTCTCGCTCCCTTACAGCACCTTGGCTTCGGTCTTCAGCTTCTCGACCAGCGTCTTCACGTCGGCGACCTTCACGCCTGCGCTGCGCTTGGGCGGCTCGGCAACCTTCAGGGTCTTCAGACGCGGCGTGACGTCCACACCGAGGTCTTCCGGCTTGACCGTTTCCAGCGGCTTCTTCTTGGCCTTCATGATGTTCGGCAGCGTGACGTAGCGCGGCTCGTTCAGGCGCAGGTCCGTCGTCACGACGGCGGGCAGCTTTAGCGACAGCGTTTCCGCGCCGCCATCGACTTCACGCGCGACCGTGGCCTTGCCATCGGCAACCGTAATATTCGAACCGAACGTCGCTTGCGGCAGGTTCGCTAGCGCGGCGAGCATCTGGCCGGTCTGGTTCGAATCGTCGTCGATAGCCTGCTTGCCGAGGATCACCAGTTGCGGCTGCTCCTTGTCGACCAGCACCTTGAGCAGCTTCGCCACGGCGAGCGGCTGAACGTCTTCATTCGACTCGATGAGGATCGCGCGGTCCGCGCCGATCGCGAGCGCCGTGCGCAGCGTTTCCTGCGCTTGCGTGACACCTGCGGACACGGCGATGACTTCCGTCGCCACACCGGCTTCCTTCAGACGAACCGCCTCTTCCACGGCGATTTCGTCGAACGGGTTCATCGACATTTTCACGTTGGCAATGTCGACGCCCGTGCCATCCGACTTCACGCGGACCTTCACGTTGTAATCGACTACCCGTTTCACTGCGACCAAAACCTTCATCCATTTCTCCGTAATTCATCTATGCCTTCGCGCAAACGCCGCAATCGTCTACTTACGCGTCGACAATGCTCGGCAAAAATGAGTGGCAAATCACCTCCGCCACAGATGTATCGTCATTCGGCTAACGTATCGATACGCAAGGTACCCGTGACCGTCTCGCCAGCACATTGCACAGTCTGGACACGAAAACGCTTGCAATCGGCCGAAGCCTTTCGGGGGCATCGAACTCGATCGCCACCATTTCTTGCCCACGCTAATCGAGCGCGTCCAACGTACTCACGGTCGCAATTCGATCGGAAGCACGCTCATTAGAATCAGATTGGTTCGATGTTCGTTAGCATGGCAAAGCATCCGGGAAGTGCTGCGCCTCGCGGCACCAATTGCGCGCTACCGGCGCCTGCACCGTAACGTCGATCGTCAAAGATCACACTCGGCATCCCGTCGTCGAGGTTCTCCCGCGCTCCCTTTACCCGACTGCGTAGGACCCCATCCCACGCAGAGTGTCATCGGCTCGCGTTTGAGCCTGTCACCATGCTCCGGTACAGCGCACCGAAGATTCGACTCGATCGCGGCGCATTGAATCGATGCGATGGGCTATGTGCAAAATGAATGTTAGATAGCTTCTACCCGATAGTAATCGTCGGTTGCGACGATTCGATGCCAATATTCCGTCGCGCGACTATGATTCCGTATGAGATATGGCCTGCGTTTCGTCGCTACATTGCGTTCGTGCTGTCTAGCACGAGGGCACTGCCCCGGTGAATGGCGGTAAGCGACGAGAACGGCGGCTCATCGACGCCTAAGGATTCCATCAATCCTTCCGCATGCGAACAACCAACGCGAGCAAGCGGGCGCGCATTTCATCGGCCGGCAAGTGCGTGGGCCAGCCGTGACCAGGAAGCAACCAGTCGAAGCGATACGCGGCTAGCTTGCCAAGCGATTCGGTGAGCTCAGACCATGAATACCAGCACGCGTCCCTAAACGCGACGAGGTCCCCCGCGCGCGGGCTCCACGCAAGCGAATCACCCGAGAACAATACGCTGTCGTCGAGCAGGTACACGACGCTGCCGCGCGTGTGCCCGGGCACAGGGATCGCGCTTACGCCGACCGCAATGTCCGTTGCCGATCCATTGTCGAGCAGGTCCGTTGCATAAGGCGCGGCCGACATGTCTTCCCGGTGAACCCAGACGCGCGCGCCGAAATGACGGGCGTATTTATCTGCGTCCGCGACGTCGTCACGATGCGATAGAAGGATGTGCGTGATGCCACCGTTCTCATCAAACCATTTCACGAGTTCCGCCGCGTAGCGCGGTGAGTCGATCATCAGATTGCCGTCCGGACGCCTCGCAAAGTAAGAGTGCGCGCCAAACGACGACCGCGAGTTAAATCCACAGCGCCACACAGCCGACGTGATCGGCTGTGGAAAGATCGCGGCACCCGGACGAGGCTGCTTCGTTTCACTCCGTACCGACGCCGTGGGACAAACGAGCACCGCACGCCATGCGTCGACGTGCTCTTCGGGCGTAACGGGCTGCCGCAAGAAGACACTCTTGTCGTTTCGTTCGACAATCAGCCCCGGCGCGACGTGACGCGATGCACCGCAGTTGATGCACGCTGTGTCGATGTACCACTCGCCTGGGACGGAATCGGCGTTGCGTGTCGGCTTCATTCGATGCTCCTGTCGTCCGGTCGGCAAATCAGGATCCACATACGTTTTCGCCCTGGCGCCCGCGTACGAGAGAAAGGGCGGCTCCATCACCGGTTGTGAGCAAGTTTGCTCCCACAAGCCTTTCCTTGCACACCGCCATCGCCAGGCTCCGCCCTCGATTCTGCATAAGCCATCGGATAGGCCACACCCGCGCGGTCTGATCCGCGGACGCGGTCACCACCCGCTCGCCGTCCGGGCTGAAGGCGGCGGAGCTCACGGCTCCTAGGTGCCCGGTGAGTTGCGCGATCACCAGGCCGGTCGCCGCGTCCCATACTCGCGCGGTCTGATCCGCGGACGCGGTCACTACCCGCTGGCCGTCCGGGCTGAAGGCGGCGGAGTCCACTGCCCCCTGATGCCCGCTGAACTGGCCGATCTGTTTGCCCGTCGCCGCGTCCCAAACCCGCGCTGTCCCATCCGCGGACGCGGTCACCACGCGCCGTCCGTCCGGGCTGAACGCGGCGGAAAAGACGGTGCCGCGATGGCCACTGAGCACCAGGATCTGTTTGCCCGTGGCCGCGTTCCACACCCGCGCGGTCCCATCCCAGGACGCAGTCACCACCCGCTGGCCGTCCGGACTATAGGCGACGGAATCAACCGGCTCCTGATGCCCGCTGAGCACCAGAATCTGTTTGCCCGTGGCCGCGTCCCACACCCGCGCGGTCCCATCCGCGGACGCCGTCGCCACCCGCTGGCCGTCCGGGCTGAAGGCGGCGGAAAAAACTGCCCCGTGATGCCCGCTGAGCTGCGCGATCTGTTTGCCCGCGGCCGCGTCCCACAGCCACGCGGTCTGATCCGCGGACGCGGTCACTATCCGCTGGCCGTCAGGGCTGAACGCAGCGGAGTCAACCCACCCCTGATGCCCGCTGAGCAGCGCAATCTGCTTGCCGGTGGCGACGTCCCACACCCGCGCGGTCCTATCACGGGACGCCGTCACCACCCACTGACCGTCCGGGCTGAAGGCGGCGAAAACAACTGGCTCCTGATGTCTGCTGAGCAGCAAGATCCCCTTCCCCGCGTCCCACGCGCGCGCTGTCCTGTCACGCGATGCAGTCAACACCCGCTGACCGTCCAGGCTGAAGACGGCGACGTTCACCGGCCCCTGATGTCCGATGAGCTGCACGATCGTCTGTCCGGTCGCCGCATCCCACACCCGCGCAGTCTTGTCATCGGAGGCGGTCACCACACGCAGGCCGTCCGGGCTGAAGGCGGCGGAGCTGACCGGTCCCTGATGTCCGGTGAGCTGCGTGATCACGTGGCCGGTCGCCGCATCCCACACCCGCGCGGTTTTGTCATCGGACGCGGTTACCACGCGCCGGCCGTCCGGGCTGAAGGCCGCGGAGAAAACCGGTCCCTGATGCCCGGCGAGCTGCGCGATCACGTGGCCGGTCGCCGCATCCCACACCCGCGCGGTTTTGTCATCGGACGCGGTCACCACGCGCCGGCCATCCGCGCTGAAGGCTGCGGAACTCACCAGTTCCCGATGCCCGCTGAGCTGCGCGATCACCTGGCCGGTCGCCGCATCCCACACCCGCGCAGTCCTGTCCGCGGACGCGGTCACCACCCGCTGGCCGTCAGGGCTGAACGCCGCGGAGAAAACCGGCCCCTGATGCCCGCTGAGCTGCACGATCTGTTTGCCGGGAGCAGCGTCCCACACCCGTGCGGTCCTGTCCGCGGACGCGGTCACCACGCGCCGGCCGTCCGGGCCGAAGGCGGCGGAATAAACCAGATCCCGATGCCCGCTGAGCTGCACGATCTGTCTGCCCGTAGCAGCGTCCCACACTCGCGCGGTCATGTCCGCCGAGGCGGTCACCACGCGCCGGCCGTCCGGGCCGAAGGCGGCGGAATAAATCAGCCCCTGATGTCCGCTGAGCTGCACGATCTGTTTGCCGGTAGCCGCGTCCCACACCCGCGCGGTCCCGTCCCAGGACGCGGTCACCACCCGCTTACCGTCGGGGCTGAATACGGCGGAATCGACCGCACCCTGATGCCCGCCGAGCAACGCAATTTGCATAGATGCCTGCGCGCCGCGCATGAGCTCCAGCTCTGCGTCAACCGATCCCGGCGAGAGCCAACTCTTGCGCATTGCCAGTATCGCGAAGCGCATTGCGCGATCGTAGATTCCCGCGTCGTTCGCCAACGTCGCCGCCGACGACAGCACAACAGAAGTCTGGCGTGCGACCGTCCGGGTCTGATGAATGATCCACCCCCCTGTCGCAATCAGAATGAACGCGACTACGCCCATCAGTACCTGGATGAGTCGCTGCGTGGCCGCTGTCCGTGTCTGAGCGATTCGCTGCAACTGCGACTCGCGCTCCGCGCGCCCGCGGCAAGCCCGCAAATAGGAAAGGTCATCCCTGCCCAGCATTCGTTCGAAGTCCGAACGCTGCAGGATTGCTTCCGCGCTCGTCAGCCGCTCGCCGGCGTGGGCCAGCCAGCCCGTCCCCTGCCCGTGCTTTTGCCACTCCTGCGCCGCTCGCTGCACGGTTGCGACTGTCTTGAGCGCATCCGCGTCCGCGTCGAGCCAGGCGGCAAGGACAGGCCACTGCCGTAACAACGCCTCGTGCGCGATTTCAACGATGTTGGTTTCCTCATTGCCAGCTTCGGCCTTGCGCCGGTCTTGCAATAGCAGTCGATACCGGATGAGACGCTTCAGGACGGCATGGGCGGATTCGGGAAGCTCATCCCAGCGTGCCCCGCGGCGCTTGCGCTGTTGCGTCAGCGGTTCGACGTGCGCGAGCCATGGGATCAAGCCCTCGCGCAGCAGGCGCTCGCGCTCGGCCTTATTTGCTGGAACGGCGGGCTCCCGTCCGGGATCGGCAAATGCAAATTCGACCGCGGCCTCAATGGAACCGCGCATACCCCCGATCGCCTGATAGTCGGCTACGCTGAAGTTTCCGGTGGCGCCATAGTCGGTAAATAGCCGCTCGAGCGTAAAGGCCAGCAAGGGCAATGCGTCTGCCTCTTCAGTATCCCGAAGAAGCTGCTCGGTCAGCGCTGGCTCGATCGTCAGCTTACGCCCGGCGGCGGTAGCCCGCGCGGCAGGACCCTCGATCACCGCCTTGAATTCCGCGCGCTCCAATGGAGGGAGACCGAAGACACGCGGTGGCACGCCGCGCAGCGTTGGCGCGCTCTGCAATTGCTCGTAAGCGTCTGTGCGGATCGCCACGACCGCAAGCGCACGCTGCCGGTTGCCGATCGTCTGCATCCCCTCGTGTTCCGCCGTGGCGAGCGTCCTCGCAAGCAGGGACAGGAAGTGCGAAGACTCCTGTTCGCCTTCCGCGCTGAATAATTCCTCGCCCTGGTCGACGCAGACCAGAACGGTCGGCGCAACGGCATCTGACGCGAGCCGCGAGCAGTGCAGCGTTTGAAGCTGGCCAAGCAATTGCTCAAATCCTTCAGGAGTCTGAACTGCCTGGCGGATCTCGGCGCGCGTCCTGACTACCGCGAGTTCCTGAAAGGCCAGCTCGATACTGACGACGAGTCCGGTGGCGCCAGTAACAACAGCCCGCTCCGGACGGATCACTGGAAGCGGCAAAAAGTTTCGGTCATCGCGCTTCAGGCGCGGCCACAGGCCGGCCCGCACAAAGGACGACTTGCCCGCTCCGGATGCGCCGAGGATGACCAACATCCGCTCGATCCCCTGCTCGCGGACGCTGCGTAGCGTATCGAGCCCGCGCAAGACCGCCGTGTCCCGGCCAAAGAACACGGCCGCATCCGCGGCCTCCAGCGCTCTCAGTCCCGGATAAGGGGGGCGCTCGGCATCGTTAGCCGGCGGCCACGGAAAGCCCGACGGAGCGGAGCCGGCCCGTCGCAGCCCAAGCTCGAGCCGGGCAAGCCCCGCTTTGGCGAACGAGACTTCAGTTGCCGAAACGAGCGGGTCATGCGAGACCCGGAAGCTCTGGCGTTGAGTCCCGGCGGTGAGGTCACAGACCTGCCATTGCGCCGTCAATTCTTTCGGCAAGGCGTCGATCGGCGTCGCCTCGACGAGCACACCGAAGATTGTCTTGCCCAGGAATCTGGCAAAGGTTAACTGAGCCAGGCACGAGCGAGAGTCGCACCATGCGGGCGAAATCAGAAACAGCACGGCCTCGCAGCGGTCGGCCGCAGACTTGAGCGCTTCCTGCCAGCGTTCCCCAGCAGCCACCCCCTCGACCGGCTCGAGGTCCAGGAAGTAATCATCCCAGCCGTTATCGGCAAGCCAGTGTCCGATCGCGAGCGCGAGAGCGTTATTCGGGCTGGCGTGGCTAATGAAGATTCTGGGCATCGCGCTGCGAACTTCAGTCCCGCAGTTGACTGCACTCGCAAAGGACACCATCCACCTCATGTGTTTGAGTCTGGCATCCCGCGCGCAGAATTGAATGTCTCAATGCTTTATAGCTCGCGCCTGGCGGACACGATGAGAGCGTCCAGCTTGTCCGCGGTCCTGCATTCGTCAAGCGGCGTGTAGACGGTGAGCTTGCGATCGGAGCCGTCCAGCAGCGCGAAACTGGTGTATTCGAAGACCATCAGGCCTTTTCGCGGATGCCTGATGCGCTTGATATTCGATAGCGGATTGAGCACCTCGTGCCTGCGCCACCACGCATTGAATTCGTCGCTCCTGTGTCGCAGCGTCGATATCAGCCGTTCAAAATCAGGATCGCCCACATAGCGGGCACTGTCGTTACGGAACATCGCAAGGGACGCACGCGCCACTTCCTCCCAGTCAACGAGCAAACGGCGGTGCCGCGCATTCGCGAAAACCATGAACATCAGATTGCGCTCATCCACCGAAAGCTGCCCGTAGTCACCGAATACCAAGGTGGCGGCCCGATTCCAGCCCAGGATATCCCAGCGACGGCCAGTGACGTAGGCGGGCTGGCCTGACAGGCTGGCAAGCATCCGTTGCACCGGCTCCTCGAGTTTTTCCGGATTCGTCGAGCGGAGTTCCGGCGACGGACGATCGCTCAATACGAACAGATGCCGCCGCTCAACGGCGTCCAGTCGCAACGCATCCGCGATTGCGATCAGCACCTCTTCGGACGCGCGGACGTCGCGCCCCTGTTCGAGCCAGGTGTACCACGTGATACCGACGTCCGCGAGCATCGCGACTTCCTCGCGGCGCAGCCCCGGCGTGCGTCGTCGAAAACCGTCCGGCAATCCGACCGCGGCCGGACTCAGATGCTCGCGCCGCGACCTCAGGAATGCTCCTAGCTCACCACGGCGCCGTTCGGCGGCGAGGGTTCTGACGTTCATCGTCATCGTGGTAGCTCCCTATACCAGTATCGATCCAGCACTGTTTGTCGCGCGGCAAAGCGCACAGGATGAAGACGAAACCAACTTCCAGTCTATTCAATCATGAACATGACGAACAAGCTTGTGCTGGTTACCGGCTCCACCGACGGACTCGGACGCTGCGTCGCGAAGCGACTGGCAGCCGAGGGCGCGCATGTGCTCATTCACGGGCGAAACATGGAACGGGGCGAATCCGTCGTTCGCGAAATAGCGGGTGCGGGAGGCAAAGCGACTTTTTATCCGGCTGATCTGTCTACGTTCGCGGAAGTTCAATCGCTGGCAAGCGCGATCGGATGCGCGCACGACCGACTCGACCTGCTTATCAACAACGCCGGCATCGGGACCGGTCCGCGTGGCTCGATCAGGCAAGTCACGGCGGATGGAATCGAATTGCGGTTCGCGGTGAACTACCTCGCGGGCTTCGCCCTGACGAGGCTTCTGCTGCCTCTTTTGCTGACGGGCTCGAGATCGCGGATTGTCAATGTTGCTTCCGTGGGACAACGCCCGATCGATTTCGACGACCTGATGTTGAGCCACGGCTATAGCGGTACCGCGGCCTATTGCCAGAGCAAGCTCGCGCAAATCATGTTCACGTTCGATCTGGCCGACGAACTGGCGCAGACCGGCGTGACGGCGAATTGTCTGCATCCGGCCACATACATGGATACGACCATGGTGAGGAATGGGGGAATCACGCCTCTGAGCACGGTCGAGGAAGGTGCTGACGCGGTTCTTCATCTTGCGGCCAGCACCGCAATGGAAGGCCGTACCGGCCTCTATTTCGACGGCATGAGGCTCGCCAGAGCTCATCCCGACGCCTACAACCCTGCGCTTCGCAAGCGACTGCGTCAGCTCAGCTTTCAGTTGACGGACCCGTCGCTGGCACATTGACACATCGAACTTCGATGTCGGTCCGCCCGGGTTCCGGATACCCGGCATTTTTCAAAGAGCGGAAACTTCAACCATGTCACATCATGTCTTCATTGTCGGCGGTTCTTCCGGAATTGGCTTCGCCACAGCGAGCCGGCTACTGGACCGGAGATACGCGGTTACGATTGCCGGGCGAGATTCGGCGAAACTGGCCAAAGCGAAGGCCGCGTTGCGCGGCGCTGCAAATACGGTGAGATTCGATGCATCCGATGCATCGACCATCGCCGGCACGTTTGCCGAGATTGGCGCAATCGATCACCTGGTTCTCGCGCTCGGCAGTGGCAAGGGTGGCGGCCCGTTTTCAGCCGTCAGTCTCGATGCGGTGCGTATGGGATTCGATGAGAAAGTGTTTCCTCATTTCGCGTGTGCCCAGGCGGCCCTTGCGTCGATTGCGAAAACCGGAAGTATCACTTTTCTCTCTGCCGTGTCGGCACACTCGGCCATGCCCGGAACAGCGGGCCTCGGCGCAGCGAACGCGGCGATTGCTGCGATCGTGCCGATCCTCGCGGCAGAGCTACGCCCATTGCGGATTAACGCAGTTTCGCCTGGCGTCATTGATACGCCGTGGTGGGACTTTCTCTCGGAGCAAGACAAGGAGTCCGCTTTTGCCGGTTATGCGGCGAGAACGCCGGTAGGACGAATTGGCCAGCCTGACGACATTGCCATGGCGATTGAGTTTCTGATTTCGAACTCCTTCATGTCTGGGCAAACCATCATATGCGACGGCGGAATTGGTCTGGATTCGACTGGCCAGACCGTCCCGCTGACCGAGCCTCGCTGACGATCTGCATCAGGTGTCACCGGTGGGAACGATTCCCGCCGCCTCGACCATCAGGATCACCGTTTTCTCAGGCGCTCGAGGGCGATGCAGCAGGCCTTTATGCACGACAAACGCTTGTCCCGGGCCCAGATCGACGACCTGGTCCTCGAGGTCAATCAGGAAGCGTCCGCTAACCACATAAAAGAATTCGTCCTGCGCGTCATGTTTGTGCCAATGATATTCGCCCTGCACGACACCCAGCCGAACTACCGACTGGTCCACCTGACACAGCGTCTGGTTGTACCAGGGATGGCCGTTTGCCGCCACGAGGGCGGGCACGTCGATGACTTCGCCGAAGGGGTAGAGGACGTTAAGGTGGGTCGAGTACGGAAAGGAATCGGTGCTCACATCAGTCTCCGTGAACGTTAGTTCGTGTCGAAGATGCGAGCCACTGTAGGCGTTGCCAGTTCTGTTGGTCTTGTACCGGACCGTCAATCTTTGGTACGGGAGCGACCTTCGAGCAACTGCGCGCGGTACGCGCCTGGTGTCAGCCCCATCCTGCGCCGAAACACGCGTGTAAAGTGGCTTTGGTCGGCGAAACCGGCGGCCTGAGCAATCGCTTTGAGCGAATGGCGTCCACCGGTCAATTGAGCGCATGCAAAATCGAGTCGAAGCTGGCGCACGTAATCTCCGACAGTACAGCCATAGTGCTTGCGGAATTCCCGCGCGAGGTGGTCGGCGCAAACATGACTGTCCGAAGCGATTTCGTCCAACGTCAACGTCTCACGAAAACGATCGTGCAGCAATGCTTCCACGCGAGCGAGCCATCGACGTGAACCGCCAACCGTCGCCGCGCGCGGGACGGCCCGCTCGCATGCCGCAAGAAGTTCGAGTACCAGCCCTTCGACTGCTAGCGATGTAGCCGAATCCTGCTCACTGCACTCGCGGACGAGACGGCGCATGAACGACAACGGAGCTCCACTGGCGAAGTCATCCGGGCGATCGAGGACTTGGGTCCGACCGCCCATCCGCTCCAGCCACGAAGACGAAAATTCGACATGGAGCGCCTTGCCGCCGGCCCCGTACCAGCAATTTGCGTGCGGTACGGCTGCGGGGAAAAGCGTCAGTGACATGGGCCCATCTTCGCCACCGCGTGACGGCCAGGATCGTGTACCGCGGCCGTCCAGCACGAAACAGAAAAACGGATTCACATGTTCGTGCTGCGGAATGATGAGATCCGTTGCGAATTGGGTCTCCACGACCGAGATGCCATCATCCCTGTATTGCAGGGTGGTAGCGCCGAAGTAGTCGCCCGGCTCAAGTACCCGTAGCATGGGATTGCTCCCAAAGAAACGTTGCATTCGATATTACACACTTGTTGGCCCCTGCGAGTCAGCTCCTGCCACGATGTCAACGGCATCGAACCTGCGGGCAACGAGCACAAAGTCCTGGGGCTGGTCAATCCAGCCAGCCGCGCAGCCGCGCGTGATCGAGAAAACGGTAGACGTCGGGCGCAAGTTCGGACGTGCCGAAAAGCCGTTCGAGTTCGCCGATGATGTCGTCGAGCTCGTGTTCTCCGTCGCAACGCGCGAGGATCGCGCCGGCGCTAGCGTTGAGCTTCACCATCCCTTCGGCATAGAGCAGCACGTAGGCGTCCTGCGCCGCTTCCCACTGCAGGCGGAAGACGCTTCGCAGGCGGGGGCGCAGCGGCACGCCGCTATCCGAGTCACGCGTGTTCATTGCGTTCCCAGTGTGTTCATGGTCGTTCGTTGCGCCGCCCGCGGCGCCCTACGTGCAGCCCGGGCGGCACGCCGCAGCCCGCTCAGCGATTGGCGATATACATCGTGATTTCAAAGCCGAAACGCACTTCGGCATACGACGGGGTAATCCATTGCATGGCATGTCTCCTTGTTTGCGATTGGATGAAAAACCGCACTCGATGCGCGGCCGCTCCCTTCAAAGCAAAGGATATGCCGATGTCGTAGTGCGAGGCGCGGGCATTCGGGAGATGGGCGGTGTTGATTTTTGGAGCACCACTGCTGCGGGATGCAACAGCGGTGCGACAGCACGTGAGCGAAACAGAAGCGCCGATGAAAATGGCGCGATGGGCTCAAAAGTCGTCCACGGTACGTCCCGGTTCGACCGCGGGCATCTTCCGGTAGATCATGTTGCGCGACACGCCGAGCTCGCGCGCCGCCGCCGAAACGTTGCCGCCATGCCGCGCGAGCGCCGCGGCAATCGCAGATACGGTCACGTCCTGCAGGCGCGCGCACTCCGTCACGGACGCATTGCCCGCGCCTCGCGTATCCGCCGCGCCGCTCGACGCAACGCCATAGCGCAGGTCATCGAAGAAGTCATCGGGCAAATGCTCGCGCCGGATCTCGCCGTCCGCGTCGACCATGGCCGCCGCGGTGCGCAGCAGATTGCCGAGCTGCCTGAAGTTGCCCGGCCACGGACAGCGCTCGAACATCGCCATCACGTCGGGCGCGACGTGAAGCGGCTGCCCGCTCGCGCTCGCGAGCGATTCGCGCAGCAACATCTTCTGGATCACGACCGCGAGATCGGTCCGCTCGCGCAGACGCGGCAGACGCACCACGAGGCCATTGAGCCGGTAGTAGAGATCCTCGCGGAAGCGGTTTTGCGCGATCATCACGCGCAGGTCACGGTGCGTCGCGCAGATGATCGCGACGTCCACCGCTATGCTCCGCGTCGAGCCGAGCGGATTGACGACGCGTTCCTGCAGCACGCGCAGCAGCCGCACTTGCAGCGAATACGGCATGTCGCCGATCTCATCGAGAAACAGCGTGCCGCCGTTCGCTTGCAGCAGCTTGCCGATTGCGCCTTTGCGCCGCGCTCCGGTGAATGCGCCTTCCTCGTAGCCGAACAGTTCGGATTCGATCAGCGTCTCGGGAATCGAAGCACAGTTGACCGCGACGAACGGCCCGGCGTGACGCGGCGAATCGTTGTGGATCGCCTGCGCGAGCAGTTCCTTGCCCGTGCCGGTCTCGCCATTGATCAGGATCGGAATGTCCTTGCCGATCACTCTTTTGACCTTCGCAATGACCGCGGCGATCTGCGGGTCGCCCGTGTCGAGATAGCTCAGACGTGAAAGCCCGGCAACGGTCTGCGGCGGCTCCTCGCGCGCCGCCGCCCGCGCGCCCTCGTGCACGGCGACCGGGCGGCTGCCTTCGGCCAGCGACGCCCGCCTGAACTGCACGCGCGCGCAAACCACCGCGCCGCTGCTCAGATTGAGCATCAGGTGCGGGTCGAGGCTCGCGCGCGCACGATCGATCAGTTGCGCGCTGGTGGTCTGGAACAACGACGACAGCGTATGCGCCCGCAGCCCGGCGAGCGGCATGCCGAGCTGAAACTGCGCACTGCGGTTGGCCGACAGAAAACGTCCGTCGCTCGTGAACGCGACGATGCCTTCCATCAGCGTGCCGAGAAACTCCGGACGACTATGGAAGGACACTTGCAGCGTTTCGTGAAAGGTGGTCGTGAACAGATGATTCTCGATCATCTGCACCGACATTTTGGCGAGCGCCATCGTGTGCTGATGATAGCTGCGGTAGTCGCCCGTCACGTCGAGCACGCCGATCGCGTCACCATACGGATCGAGAATCGGCACGCTCGAGCAGGTCAGGAAGCGGTTTGCCGCGAGGTAATGCTGGTCGCCGTGCACGACCATCGCGCAGCGCTCGGCCAACGCCGTACCGATCGCATTGGTGCCCTGGCGGTCCTCGGCCCAGTTCGCACCGGGCCGCAGCGCGACTTTCTCCGCGCGCGCGAGAAAATCGTCGTCACCGATCGAATGCAGGATCAGCCCTTCCGCATTGGTCAGCACGATCATGCTTTGCGTGTTGGCGATCTGCTCGCGCAGCGTCTCCATCACCGGCATCGCGTGCGCGCACAGCACCCGGTTCTGCTCGCGTTTGAGCACGAGTCCCGCGTTCGAAAGAACCTCGTACTCCGGCCGCGCCGATGCGCACAGGCCAAACGTTTCGGACCGTTCGTGCGCTTTCTGAATCGCCGGCGCGGGAAAGTCATTGGACCGGACGGCCGTCTGAGCCACGGCCGGATGAACGTCATCGCGCATTGTCTCCCTCCAGAGCCTGGTACCTTGCCAGACTTTTCTCCGTTCTCTTAAGCAAGCTCCGGGCCATTCATTTCATCGACGGTGGCGAAGCGAAGAGGCTGTATTACCGCAAATCGATGCGCGTTGAGATATGCGGAGTCACCCCGAGTGGCGCTCGACCCGCGCTGCTGGCGTCGCCCTCGCCCCGAGCGATGTGCGCGAGCGCCGCAATTGTGCTGTTTCTCAACACTCCATCGCGCGGCGTTGTACCGGGATGCAACAGATGGAACGCCACGCAAGCGATATATGCCGCAGCACGTTCAGGCGCGCCGCCCTTTCGGACTCGCTCACAAAAATGGCATGCGACTTGCGGTAACGGCATCGCATCCGGATCGACGACACGGAACGAGGGGCGACGCCTCTCCCGGCACTGCATCGACAAACACTCAGGAGACGACCATGAAGAACCGTTCGCCCGCCGCTGGCCGGCTGGCTGTCCTTGGAGCGAGCATCGCGATCGCGATGGCACTGAACGTGACTCCGGTAGGCGCCGCCCCGGACTATCCCGCCGTGACCTACGAGCGCCTCGCTCAAGCGCAAAGCGACCCGGGCTGGCTCACCTATTACCGCAGCTATAGCGGCCAGTCGCATTCCCCTCTGAAGCAGATCGATGCATCGAACGTCGCCGGTCTCAAGCAGGCCTGGAGCTATCGTTTCCCCGCGGAACTCAAGCAGGGATTCGAAGCAACTCCGATCGTCAACGGCGGGTTCCTTTTCGTCAGTACACCCAAGGACAACGTCTATGCGTTCGATGTCAAAACCGGCACGCAACTGTGGAAATACGAGCCGAAGCTCGGCGCGGAATCGTTCAAGACCGCCTGTTGCGATGTCGTGAATCGCGGCGTCGCGCTGTATGGCAAGAACGTCTACGTGGCGATGCTGAGCGGCGAGGTGGCCGCGATCGACGCGCAGCGCGGCAACCTCGTGTGGAAGAAGCAGATGTTCGAGCCGGGTCTCGGCTACGCGTTCTCGCTTGCACCGCTCGCGCTCGATGGCGCGATCGTCGTCGGCACGTCGGGCGGCGAGTATGGGATTCGCGGTTATATCGCCGCGCTCAATCCCGACGACGGCTCGATCATCTGGAAGCGCTACACGATCCCGAGTGCCGGTGAGAAAGGTAGCGACACATGGCCCGACGGCATGCAGGAACATGGCGGCGGCGCGGCGTGGCTGACCGGCACTTACGACGCGGCCTCGCAGACGCTGTACTGGGGCGTCGGCAATCCGGGGCCGTGGCTCGCCGCGCTGCGTCCGGGCGACAACCTGTACTCCGATTCACTGCTCGCGCTCAACCCGAAAAACGGCGAGCTGAAGTGGCACTACCAGTACACGAACAACGACACGTGGGACTACGACGGCGTCAACACGCCGGTGCTTGCCAACATCAGCTACAAGGGCAAGCCGTATGACGCGATCATCCATGCCGACCGCAACGGCTTCTTCCACGCGATCGACCGCAAGACCGGCAAGCTGATCTACGCGGAGCCGTTCGTCAAGGCACTGTCGGTGACCGGCTACAGCGCCGACGGCAAACCGGTTCAGGACGCCAGCCGGTTTCCGAAGGCCGGCACGACGATCAACACCTGCCCAAGCTTTCTCGGCGGCAAGAACTGGTGGTCGACCTCCTACGATCCGGAGCGGCACATCGCGGTGGTGCCATCGCTGCATGCGTGCATGAGCCTGTCCGGCAAGTCGGTCAGCTACATGGAGGGCCTGCCCTACCTCGGCGAAGGCTTCGAGATTCAGCCCGAACCGGGCAGCCAGGGCTATGGCGAGCTTCAGGCCATCGACGTCAATACCGGCAAGAAGCTGTGGGGTCACTGGACCAAAATGCCGTGGAACGGCGGCGTCGCCACGACCGCGAGCGGGCTCGCCTTCAGCGGCTCGCTCGACGGCCATCTGTACGCGTTCGACGTGACGACGGGCAAGGTGCTGTGGGAGAGCCCGCAACTCGCGAGCGGCATCGTCGCGCAACCTTCCGTGTTCGAAGTCGACGGCAAGGAATACGTGGCCGTGCTCGCGGGCTACGGCGGCGCGAACCCGATCTGGGGCGGCCCGATGGCCGACGTCGCGAAGGACGTTCCGCGCGGCGGCACGTTGTATGTGTTCGCGCTCGATCGCGGCTGAGCATAGCAGCCACCGCACGCGCATCGTTCTGCACCTCCGACTCTCGCAGCTGCGTCTCTCCGCGCCCGCACGCAGTTCAGGCGGGCGCGGTGTTCCCGCCATCACAGGAACGCACCATCATGAACATTCGACTCACTCAGATTGCCCTCGCCAGCGCGCTCGTCGCCGGCGCCGCGCAGGTTGCCGTCCATGCGGCGGCGCAGACGCCATCCAGCGTCCGCGTATGCACGATGCCCGGCAGCCCTTCGGCCGAGCTGGACAAGTCCGTTGCTCGCGCGGTGTTGAGCACCGCGGGCATCGCCGCGACGTTCGCGTCGCGCGGCATCGACGACAACGGCGGCGACGACGGCATCTCCGCTCGCGAGCTGTCGAAATCGCTCCAGCGCGACTGCGATGTGATCGCGGGCTTTCCGCGTTCGAGCGTGGCCGACGGCTCCGACTCCCAGCTACTCTTTTCCCAGGGCTATCTGCATTCCGGCTATGTCAGCGTCACGCTGCGCGACACCCATGCGGCCAACACTAACGTCGCGGCACCGGACGGCAAGATCACGATTGCTGCCACCTGGTCGAGCCCGTCGCAACTGATCGCGGTCGAGCAGAAGAACGCGCGCTTCGATCTGGAAACCACCTCCAGGCTGACCGTCGACGCCGTCGCGAAAGGACGCGCCCAGCGCGCGATCGTCTGGTACCCGGCCGTGGTGGCATATCGGCGTGCGCATCCGCAGCAGCACTTCGACGTCGCCCTCGCCGAATCGCCCTATGCCGACTGGAATCTCGTGTTCGCGTCGGGACCCGGCACGCAGCAGTTGCAAAAGCGCATCGACGGCGCGCTCGCGCGCTTGCGCAGCGATGGCCGGCTCGCGGCGCTGACGCGCAACTGGGCGTTACCAGCCACCATCGCGACCGTTTCGGCGACCACTCGCGCGAGCCTCGTGCGCAGTCCCGCACGCTATCTCGACGGCCCGACGCAGCCGTCGCCGCGTGCGAATGTATGGCGTGTGAGCGGCATGCCGGCCGCCGGCGGCTTCATCAAGGTTGCGGCGACGACCGAGGCACCATCGTTCGATCACGATCAGGTCGCCCACGGTGAACATCTATATGCCGATTCGTGCGCGAAATGCCACGGCGAAAAGCTCGAAGGCAACACGGCGCCCTCGTTGATCGGACCGGCTTTCGCGCCAGCGGCGAACTCGCATCTGACGATCGGCGGCATCTATCAGTACATGTCGACCAACATGCCCGCGGACCATCCCGGCAAGATGAGCGACGAGGAGTACGCCGATCTGATGGCCTTCCTGCTCTATACGAATGGCTACGACACCGGCAACGCGAAGCTGACCGCGCAGGCCGCGCAATCCTCTACCACGCCGCTGAACGCCGGACTGCGCCACTGACACGTTGCATCGGACTGCATTGCAACGCCATGCCGCTTCGATCGAATGAGATGCGGCATGGCCGACCCATTTCTTTTCTCAGGACATCATCATGGTCTCTCACAATCGCAGACACTTCATTCTCCAGGCCGCGGGCCTGTGTGCCGCACTCGCCAGCGCCGACCTCGCGCTCGCCGCGCCGCCGCCCGTCGATGAAAACGACGCCACGGCCGGCTCGCTCGGCTATCGTGCGAAAGCGAGCAGCGTCGACGCCGCGAAGTTCCCCAAGTACCACGCGGGCCAGACCTGCGCGAACTGTCGTTTCTATACCGGCGCAGCGGGTGAGGCCGCCGGACCGTGCCCGATGTTCCCCGGCAAATCCGTTGCCGCTGAAGGCTGGTGCAACGTCTATGCGCCACGAGCTTGAGCGCTGGTCCGTGGGTGCGACGCGAAACGGCGCACGCGCGACGGATCTGCCGACGCTTCGCTCGCTGATTCGATGCGATTGCTGAACGACGTTGGAGCTCTGCTAAGCTACTGTCCGCCGCATGTATTCTTGGTCTCCCGAACCAACAGCGAGAACATTTGAACCGGAGCAGATCGATGTCAACTCCCTGGACGGGGCGCTGCCTGTGCGGCGCGGTGCAATACAAAGCTCACGGTGATTCACTCGCGCAACTCATCTGCCATTGCCGCGATTGTCAGCGCGCTTCCGGTTCCGCGGGTTTGCCGGTCGTCGTGGTGAGAGCCGCCAGCTTTTCGTTCGAAGGTGAAATCAGGCCTTATACGAAGATCGGCGGCAGCGGAATGCCGACGACGCGCAACTTCTGCCCTCATTGCGGCAGCCTGCTATTCGGTACGCCGCATCACGCGCCGGAGATCGTGACGCTCTACGCCGGCACGCTCGATGATCCTTCCAGATTCAACCCCGAGTTCGCTCAGTTCACATCGGAACGCCATCGACTGGACGCCCACCTGCCGGACATGCCCGACCATTCGCGAAGAGCCCCCTGACCGGCGCAATTGCAGGGAAACCGGCCTCATCAAGGCCTGCCTTCACGCGGTCGCAGCATTGGCATTGATAACGCCCATGCATCAATGCTTCCAAAAATCGCACTTCTACTCCTGGTCTTCTTGCGCAACTATGTGTCACCAGACGCCCGGGAAAACGGTTCAAAAGAACAGCGCATTAGAAGAAGAACCTACAAGCGCGTGACGCCGTTCCTATCAGCGCATCCGGCTGCGAGCTCGAGTTACGTTCGCGGCGCTGCGCACCAACGCATCTTTTGCACGACACACGTCGCCGTTGATTCCCGCTGCCATAAGAACGCGCTCGATGATGCGGGTTTCGCTCGCACCTGCTGCGAACGAAGCGCAGCACTGGTCGCATGCAAAGCCGCCGCGATTGATAACGGCAGAACATCAATCGTTCCGAAAGTTGCACTTATCGTTTGGCCGCCTCCAGGCCAATATTTCCAAAATCACAATCGGCCGGACCACCGCGTCTTTTCAAGATCTCAGGAGACACCTCGATGCACCCCTCGTCTAACCTTTCCACCGGACGTTCGAAGGCCGCCACGGTTTTCCGTGTAACGGCCGGGAATTTCCTGGAGCAGTTCGACTTCTTCCTGTTCGGCTTCTACGCCACGCAGATCGCCAACGTTTTCTTTCCCGCCCACAGCGAGTTCGCCTCGTTGATGATGACGTTCGCCGTCTTCGGCGCCGGCTTCCTGATGCGCCCGCTGGGCGCGATCGTGCTGGGCGCCTACATCGACGACGTCGGCCGCCGCAAGGGCCTCATCGTCACGCTTTCCATCATGGCGAGCGGCACGATCCTGATCGCGTTCGTACCGGGCTACGCGACGATCGGACTTCTGGCGCCCGCGCTCGTGCTGCTCGGACGGCTGCTGCAGGGCTTCTCGGCGGGCGCGGAGCTGGGCGGCGTGTCGGTGTATCTTGCCGAGATGGCCACGCCCGGCCGCAAAGGGTTTTTCACGAGCTGGCAGTCCGCGAGCCAACAGGTGGCGATCGTCGTCGCCGCGGGCCTCGGCTTCGGGCTCAATCAGTGGCTGAGCGCATCGGCCATCGCAGCGTGGGGTTGGCGCGTGCCGTTCTTCGTGGGCTGCATGATCGTGCCGTTCATCTTCATGCTGCGTCGCAATCTGGAAGAAACGCAGGAGTTCAAGGCGCGCCAGCATCGTCCGACCATGAAGGAAGTATTCGGCACGCTGGTCCAGAACTGGGCCGTCGTCGTCGCAGGCATGATGCTGGTGGCGATGACCACCACGAGCTTTTACCTCATCACGGTCTACGCGCCGACCTTCGGCAAGACGGTCCTGCACCTGAGCACCGCCGACAGCCTGCTCGTGACGCTGTGTGTCGGGGTATCGAACTTCGTGTGGCTGCCGATCGGCGGGGCGCTCTCCGACAAGCTCGGCCGCCGGCCGCTCCTCGTCGCCATGACGGTGCTCGCCATCGCGACCGCCTACCCGGCACTGTCGCTGCTCGCTCACGCGCCGAGCTTCGTCAACATGCTGCTCGTCCTCCTTTGGCTCTCGTTCATGTACGGCATCTATAACGGCGCGATGGTCGTCGCGCTCACGGAAGTGATGCCGGTGCAGGTGCGCGTTGCCGGGTTCTCGCTCGCCTACAGCCTCGCGACGGCCGTGTTCGGAGGCTTCACGCCCGCGATCTCGACGGCGCTCATTCATATGACTGGCGACAAGGCCGCGCCCGGATACTGGATGAGCCTCGCCGCAGCGTGCGCGCTTTTGGCGACGTTCGCGCTCTATCGCCGCCGCGCAGTCACGCTGACGCCGGCGCACTGATGCGCTTGCCCCGCATCCATCGCAACCGCACACGACCATCACCATGAAAAATCTGCTTCTGAAACTTTGCGCCGCGGCGCTCGTCGCAAGCTCGGCCGCTGCGGCGAACGTGCAGGCCGCCGACCTGCACGTCATGAGCTCCGGCGGCTTCACCGCCGCGTACAAGGTGCTCGGCCCGAGGTTCGCGTCCCAGACTGGCAACACGCTCGACACCTCGCTCGGGCCCTCGATGGGCAAATCGCCCGAAGCGATCCCCAACAGGCTCGAGCGCGGCGAGCCCGCGGACGCCGTCATCATGGTCGGCTACGCACTCGACGAGCTGATCAAGCAAGGCAAGGTCATCCCCGGATCGCGGGTAGAGCTGGCCGATTCGCGCATCGGCATGGTCGTGCGCGAAGGGGCGGTGAAGCCCGACATCGGCTCCCCCGAGGGCCTCAGGCAGACCCTGTTGCGGGCGAAGTCGATCGCCTACTCGGACAGCGCGAGCGGCGTCTATATCGAGCGAGAGCTGTTCAGGAAGCTGGGCATCGAGGATCAGGTCAGGTCGAAGGCGAAGATGATCCCGCGGATTCCGGTGGCGTCGGTGGTGGCAAACGGGGACTACGAAATCGGCTTCCAGCAGGTGAGCGAATTGCTGCCCGTCCAGGGCGCCACGTTCGTCGGCAAGATTCCCGAGTCTCTGCAGTCCGTCACGCGTTTCGCCGCCGGCATTCCCGTCGGTGCGCGGCATCCGAAGGAAGCGAAAGCGCTTCTCGACTATCTTGCTTCACCCGATGTGCAAGCGGAAGTGAAATCGACCGGGCTCGATTCCGTCCCGGCGCATTGAGGCAGAAACACGGGAAGGCTTGTCTCAGCCAGCATTCACGTCACCGCAAGGCGTCTGTCGCGGGATCATTCGCGACGTCCGGGCGGGCTGGCTCGGGCGCCCTGAGCATCTGTGCGAGACGTGCTCGATCGCACGCGCCTTCCCACATCGAAACGAAGATCACTGCGCACGCGTTGCTGATGACGCTCGTCAGCGCCCGCGCCTCGGACATGAAGCGGTCGATGCCCACCAGCAGCGCCGCCCCGGCAACCGGCAAGTCCGGAATCACCGTAAGCGTAGCGACGAGCGCGACCAGCCCGCTGCCGGACACGCCGGCCGCGCCCTTGGAAGTGAGCAGCATGACGGCGAGCATCGTCGCGGTCTGACACGCCGATAGCGGCACATCGCACGCCTGAGCGATGAACATCGAGGCGAGCGTCAGATAGATCGCGGTGCCGTCCAGATTGAACGAATAGCCCGCGGGCAGCACGAGCCCGACGACGCCCTTGTCGCAACCGAGCGCCTCCAGCTTCCCGATCAAACGCGGCAGCACCGGCTCCGTCGACGATGTCGCGAGAACGATGAGCAATTCCTCGCGCATGTAGCGCAGAAGTCGCCAAAGCGCGAAACCGTGCAGCCGCGCAAGCGGCTCGAGCACCAGCGCAACGAACATCACGCATGCGACGTAGAACGACACCATCAGCATGCCGAGCGAGCCGACCGAGCGGATGCCGAAGCGGCCCACCGTGAACGCCATCGCGCCGAACGCTCCGAGCGGAGCGAGCCGCATGATCGTCGCGAGGACGCGAAACAGGATCTGGGCGACGCCGTCGATGAGCGCCAGCACGGGCCGGCCGGCCTGCGGATATGAATTCAGAGAGAAGCCGAACAGCAGCGAGAGCAGCAGCACCGGCAGCACCTCGCCCTTCTCGAAGGCCCCGAGCATCGTCTCCGGGATCACGCTCAACCCGAACGCCACGAGTCCGCCCGCCTGCGCGTGCTTCGCATATTGCGCGAGGATGCTCGAATCGAGATGATGTACGTCGATGTGCATGCCCGCGCCGGGTCGCAGCACGAACGCGATGCCGAGTCCGAACACGAGCGCGACGGCCGTCAGGCAATAAAAAAGCGCCAGCGCCCGGATGATCGTGCGTCCGATGGCCTTCCCGCTGGCGAGCGACGTAATGCCCGAGACGATCGTGCAGAAGACGATCGGCGCGACCATCATCCGCACGAGCCCGAGAAACGCGTCGCTGAGCGGCTTGAGCAGCGCGCCCGTTGCCGGCCAGAAATGGCCGAGGATCATGCCGAGCACCATGGCCAGCAGGACTTGCACATAGAGCGGACGAAGCGGTCTTGCCAACCTCACGATGCGGACTTCCTTCCTGTCTTGACTGTCGCCGTTACGTTATTGCCCACGGCATCACCGCTTGCGGCTCCGGCGCGCTTCATCTCGATGATCGTCCGATGAAACTCCTGGGCGGCCGGTGTGAGCGGCCGTCCGCGCCGTCTTACGATTCCCACGCGTCGTCTCACCACCGGTTCGACGAGCGGCACGCTCGTGAGGATCGGGTGGTCATGTCCGGGCATGGCCATCGACGGCACGGCGGCGACGCCGAGCCCCGCTTCGATTAACCCGAGCATGGTCGTCACGTGTCGCGTCTCGCAGACGCTCGGCGCACGTGGCGCGACGCTCGAGAGCGCCTGGTCGAGCAACAGACGGTTGCCGGAAGTCTTGTCGACCGAGACGTAATCGTGCTCGTAAAGCTCGGTCCAGGTCACGCGCTTCTTGCGTGCGAGGGGATGATCGCGGCGGCAAGCAGCAACGAACCGCTCTTGCAGCAGGACTTTGAACTCGATCTCGGACTCTTGACTGCCCATGAAGCTCACGCCGAAATCAGCCTCGCCGCTGATGACGGCGCCAAGCACCTCGTTGGCGCTCGCATCCAGAAGCTTGACCCGGATGCGTGGAAAGCGGCGATGGTAGCTCGCGATGACGCCCGGCAGAAAGTAGTACGCCACCGATGGCACGCACGCGATAGTCACATGACCCAGGCGGCTCGATGAAACATCGCGAATGCCGAGCAGTGCGACGTCAAGGTCATCCAGCAGTTGTTCTGCGCTCGGGGCGAACACGCGGCCGACAGTTGTGAGTGTGACGCTACGCGTGGTTCGCTCGAAGAGACGCACGCCGAGCGCTTCCTCGAGCTTGTCGATCCGACGACTTAAGGCCGGTTGGGAAATGCTCACCGCCTCGGCGGCCTTGCGGAAGCTGCCCAGCTCCACCACCGCGCGAAACGCCTGCAAGTCGTTCAAGTCGAAGTTGACGCCCACGACCGGTCTCCGCATCTTGGAAACCGATTATTTTGCATTATTCAGGAGACGCGGCGATCAAAGATGCCGCGTTTGCTCGGGCGGATTACCCCACTCATTGTGCAACCCATCCCGATAGATCACGGGCGCACTCAACGCCGCATCGAGATCGAGTTCATCGATGCACATGATATTGACGTTGATATACGGATACCCCGTGCCGTTCGGCATATCGATCCGATCGAATACATGGACCCCGCAGCGCCGGCAGAACGGATGATGCGCGACCGCATTTTTCCCCTGATATTCGCTGAGCGCGGCTTCGTCCGAAAGCAGACGAAAGTCCTCGCGGCGAACCTGCACGTGCCAGAATCGCAGCCTGCTGCAATAACTGCAATTGCATTTCGACGTGCCCTTGTCGAAATCGATGCGAGCCTCGAACTTCACGGATTGGCAATGGCAGCTTCCGAGGTACGTGCGCAGCATGGGGTTCTCCGAGGTCGAGGGCCGCTGCAATTATGGACGGCACGACTTCGCGCTGCCAACACACGAGCCGTCGCAACCCTCGCAGTAATGGCGGTCGCGCACCGCGCGATCCACGCGCCAGACGTTGGCCTCGGCCGGCCGCGCCGTTCCCACCGAGCGGCCGTTTTCCCGCGCATAAAAGCTCGGCTCGCCCGCCTTGCCGCGGCGAATCGCTTCATCGATGCCCGGCTCGCCGAACACCGCCTTCAATTCGGCCACGAACGCCGCGATCTCGGGCATCGGATGCCCGGCCGGCTTGCGCACTCGCATGTCAATTCATCCGCTCCCGAAAAAAGTGCCTCTTCGCCATATCTTAAAAACGATGTAGGATACTGTATATCCATACAGGTATTTTCGCAAATGACAACCGCCCTGCCAGCACCGGAAGCCATTCACCCGTCCTTGTGGCGGGCGTCCCAGCTTGGCGCTGGCCGCGGCCGCAGCGTCGATACCGGCTATCCGGCCCTGTCGGCGGAATTGCCCGGCGGCGGCTGGCCGCTCGGCGCGCTGGTCGATCTGCTGGTGCAGCAGGCCGGCGTCGGCGAACTGCGGCTGTTGCAGCCGGCGCTCAGCGCCGTCGGCGAGCGTCCGGTCGCCTTCGTGCAGCCGCCGCACACGCCGGACGGCCTCGGGCTCAACTACATCGGCCTGTCGCTGCAGCAGGTGCTGCGCATCAATGCGCCGAAAACCGCCGACGCGCTGTGGTCCGCCGAGCAGATCCTGCGCGCCGGCAGTTGCGGCGCGCTGATCTTCTGGGCGCAATACGCGCAGGCGTCGTCGCTGCGCCGCCTGCATCTGGCCGCGCAGTCGTCGGAGACGCTGTTCATCATGGTGCGGCCGCTCGCCACCGCGCAGGACGCGTCGCCCGCGCTGCTGCGGCTCGCGCTCAGGCCATCGGCCGAGGGTCTCACCATCGACATCGTGAAACGACGAGGGCCCGCTCGCGCAGAGCCCCTGTCGATTCCCCTTCAACCCACCCCCGTTCTGCTTTCCCGACATGCGCGTCTTTCTCGCCGTTCATCTGCCAAAGTTGCCGCTCGAGGTCTTCAGACCGAAGTGGTCGCCTGAGCCCGCGCATGGCTGCGCGGTGCTGGAGAAAGACAAGGTGGTCATGGCCGATCCCGCCGCGCGCTCGGCGGGCGTGCGTGCGGGCATGAAGCGCGGCGGCGTGCTGACGCTGTCGCCGGAAACCGAGATGTACGAGCGCGACAGCGGCCGCGAGGCGGCGGCCCATCGCGAGGTGGGGATCGCGCTGATGCGCTTCTCGCCCGAAGTCGCGCTGCTCGATGAGGCGACGGTGGTCGTCGAGATCGGCGCGAGTCTGCGGCTCTTCGGCGGCCTGCTCGCGCTGTGCCGCGACGCCAAGGCCATCCTCGATGCGCTCGGCTTCACCGCGCGCATCAGCGCCGCGCCGACCGGCCAGGGCGCGTGGCTGCTCGCGAAGTTCGGCAACCGGCGCGTGCTGAAGCTCGCGTCGCTCGAACAGCGCCTCTCAGCGCTGCCGATGCTCGCCGTGCCCGAAGTCCGCCCGTTCGCCGACTGGTTCACGGGCCTTGGTTGCGAGCGCATCGCCGATCTGCGCCGCCTGCCCCGCGCCGGCTTGCAGCGCCGCTGCGGCGAACATCTGCTCGACTCGCTCGACCGCGCGTTCGGGACCGCGCCCGAACTGTTCGACTGGCTCGAACTGCCGCCCACGTTCTCGGCGCGCATCGAGATGCCGGACCGGCTCGAACACGCGGACGGCGCGGCATTCGGCGCGCAGCGGCTCGTCGTGCAACTGTGCGGATGGCTGTGCGCGAAGCAGCTCGCGGTCAGCGGCATTCGCCTGTCGCTCGAACACGAGCGCGGCCGCAATGCGATTGAGCCGACCACGATCGACATCGCGCTCGGCGAGCCGACCTGGCGCGAAGAACATCTGATGCGGCTGCTGAAGGAACGGCTGCATCGCATCGAGCTCGCCGCGCCCGTGATTGCGTTGCGGCTCGACGCATCGAACGTCGAGTCGGCCGCGCCCGCGTCCGCGACGCTCTTTCCCGAACCGGGCGGCTCGAAGGAAGATCACGAGCGGCTGCTCGAACTGCTGGTCGCGCGGCTCGGCGAAGAGAACGTGCTGAAACCCGCGCCGAGCGCCGATCATCGCCCGGAGATCGCGAACCGCTGGCTGCCGGTGTCGCAGCCGGTCAAACCCGAACCGCTGCCGCAGAATCTGCCGCGCCCGACGTGGATGCTCGACACGCCGGTGCGTCTGTTGATGCGCCAGCACCGTCCGTTCTATGGCTCGCCGTTGCGCATGGTGTCGCCGGGCGAGCGTATCGAGAGCGGCTGGTTCGACGGCGAGCTCGTCACGCGCGATTACTTCGTCGCGCAGGCGGACGACCAGAGCTGCTACTGGATCTACCGCGAACGCGTGAGCAGCCGCGACGCGGAAGAAGAGCAACGCTGGTTCCTTCATGGCCTGTTCGGCTGACAGGCGCGGCTGATATGCGCGGATGAACGGCCATGGACACCACCTTCACGATGCTGCCGGCGTATGCCGAGCTGTTCTGCTTTTCCAACTTCACGTTTCTGCGCGGTGCGTCGCACGCTGAGGAACTGGCCGAGCGTGCCGCGCAACTCGGCTACTCCGCGCTCGCGATCACCGACGAATGCTCGCTCGCGGGAGTCGTGCGCGCGCATGTCGCGGCGAAGGAAGCGAAGCTGCCGTTCATCGTCGGTTCGTATTTCCGGCTCGTCAATGCCGATGGTTCGCCGGCCTTCGGCCTGATCCTGCTCGCCCGCAACCGCAACGGCTACGGCAATCTGTCCGAGCTGATCACGCTCGCGCGCATGCGCGCGCCCAAGGGCGAATACCGGCTCACGCCGCAGGATCTGTCGCGGCCGGAGAAGGAATATCGCCACCTGCTCGGCATGCCCGACTGCCTCGCGATTCTGGTGCCGGATTTCCCGGCCAGCGAAGACGCGCTCGACGCGCAGGTCGAATGGCTCGACGAAACCTTCACCGGCCGCGCATGGGTCGGTCTCGTGCTGCATCAACGCGCGATGGACGACATGCATCGCGGCGCGGTCGAATTCGTCGCGAAGAGCCGCGACGTGCCCGTCGTCGCACTCGGCGAAGTCGTGATGCACGTGCGCTCGCGCAAGCCGCTGCAAGACACGATGACCGCGATTCGGGTCGGCAAGCCGGTCCATGAGTGCGGCTATGAGCTCGCGCCGAACGCCGAGCAGCATCTGCGCTCGCGGTTGCGGCTCGCCAACCTGTACCCGGAAGACGCGCTGGCCGCGACGGTCGACATCATGAGCCGCTGCACGTTTTCGCTCGATGAGCTGCGCTACGAGTATCCCGACGAGCTGGTGCCGGCCGGCCATACGCCGGCCTCGTATCTTCGTCAGGAGACCTATATCGGCGCGCAGCGGCGTTTTCCGGCCGGAATTCCGCATCACGTGCAGCAGCAGATCGAGCACGAACTCGAACTGATCGCGGACCTGCAGTACGAGCCGTATTTCCTGACCGTCTATGACATCGTCCGCTTCGCGCGCAGCCAGCACATTCTGTGTCAGGGGCGCGGCTCGGCCGCGAACTCGGCGGTCTGCTACTGCCTCGGCGTGACCGAAGTGGACCCGGCGCGCGGCAACATGCTGTTCGAGCGCTTCATCAGCAGGGAGCGCGGCGAGCCGCCCGATATCGACGTCGACTTCGAGCACCAGCGGCGCGAAGAAGTGATCCAGTACATCTATCGCAAGTACGGCCGCGACCGGGCCGCGATCGCGGCGGCGGTGTCGACCTATCGTCCGCGTGGCGCGCTGCGGGAAACCGGCAAGGCGCTCGGCGTCGATCCGCAGATCGTCGATGCGGTCGCGAAGTCGCATCACTGGTTCGATGGCCGCCAGGATCTGCTCGCGCGCTTCGCGGAATCCGGGCTCGATCCGGACAAGCCGCTGATTCAGGCCTGGGCGAAGCTCGCCGCGCAGCTGCTGAACTTTCCGCGCCATCTGTCGCAGCATTCGGGCGGCTTCGTGATCAGCCGCGGCAAGCTCACGCGGCTCGTGCCGGTGGAAAACGCGGCGATGGCCGACCGCTCGGTGATCGAGTGGGACAAGGACGATCTCGAATCATTGGGCTTGCTGAAGGTGGACGTGCTCGCGCTCGGCATGCTGTCCGCGATCCGGCGCACACTCGACCTCGTGTCGGAACAGCGCGGCGAACGTTTCGAAATGCAGGACATTCCGTCTGAAGATCCCGCGACCTACGCGATGATTTCAGCCGCCGATACGGTCGGCGTGTTCCAGATCGAATCGCGCGCGCAGATGAGCATGCTGCCGCGCATGCGGCCACAGACGTTCTACGACCTCGTGATCGAAGTCGCGATCGTGCGGCCGGGTCCGATTCAGGGCGGCGCCGTGCATCCGTACCTGCAGCGCCGCCAGGGCTTCGAGCCCGTCACCTATCCGAGCGACGCGTTGAAGACCGCGCTGGGCCGCACGCTCGGCGTGCCGATCTTCCAGGAGCAGGTGATGCAGGTGGCGATTCTCGCAGCCGGCTTCACGGCCGGCGAAGCCGACCAGCTGCGGCGCGCGATGGCCGCGTGGAAACGCAAGGGCGGGCTCGAAAAATACTATGACCGCATCGTGCTCGGCATGCAGGAGCGCGGCTACGATGAGGCCTTCGCCGAGGCGATCTTCGAGCAGATCAAGGGCTTCGGTGAATATGGCTTCCCCGAAAGTCACGCGGCCAGTTTCGCGCTGCTCGTCTATGCGAGCAGCTGGCTCAAATGTCACGAACCCGAGGCCTTTCTCGCCGCGATGCTGAACAGCCAGCCGATGGGCTTCTATTCGCCGTCGCAACTGGTGCAGGATGCGCAGCGGCACGGCGTCACGGTGTTGCCGGTCGATGTGACGGTGAGCGGCTGGGACTCCTCGCTCGAACCGCGTGCGGGGGCGATGCGCCCCGCCGTGCGGCTCGGTCTTTCGCTGCTGCGCGGCATGAAGGACGGCGCCGCGGAACGGATCGAGAACGCGCGCGCGGTGCGTCCGTTCGCGAGCGTCAACGATCTCGCGCGCCGCGCGCAGCTCGACCGCAAAGACCTGCATGCGCTCGCGGATGCGAATGCGTTGGCGGCGCTCGCGGGAAACCGCCGCGAAGCGCTGTGGCAGTCGGTCGTCGCGGTGCCGGACAAGGATATGCTCGCGGCCGCGGCGACTCAGGACGAAACGCCCGAACTGGGCGCGCCGAGCGAAGCGCACGACATCGTCGCCGACTACCGCTCGCTCGGCCTGACGCTGAACCGCCATCCGCTGGAGTTGCTCAGGCCGCAGTTGCTCGCGAACCGGCTGATGCCGGCCGCGACGCTGCGGACCTATCGCGACGGCCGCCTCGCGCGCGCCTGTGGACTGGTGACGGTGCGTCAGCGACCCGGCACGGCCAAGGGCGTCGTATTCGTCACGCTCGAAGACGAGACGGGCAACGTCAACGTGATCATCTGGCCGGGCCTGCTCGAAAAACAGCGCAAGGAAGCGTTGGGCGCCACGCTGCTCGCCGTGTACGGCACGTGGCAGTGTCAGGGAGAAGTACGGCACCTCGTCGCGCAGCGGCTCGTCGATATGTCTAATCTGCTGGGCAAGTTGCAAACGACGAGCAGAAACTTCTGCTGACGCGAGCGCGCGAATGCGTATCATCGGAACAGCAAACGGGGGCATCCATGTGCTATTCGGCTCAGATCGTGGCGGACTACCGGCGCTACGTTCGCATGTTCGGCGCGCAGATGAGCATCGAGGAATTCGCGCGGCTTTTCTTCGAACGCGAAGACAATCAGGCGAAGATTCCCAAAGCGATGGAAGACGCGTTCTCGGAACCGCAGTCCGACGCGCAACGGGAAGTCTGGGCGCTGATCGAACGCTTCCGGTCGCAGCAGACCGTGAAGCTCGAACAGGAACTGTTCAAACAGCGCACCCGCTTCGCCGATGCCGAGCGCTCCTTGCAGACCAAAGTCACCAAGGCGGCGACCGAGAGCCAACGGATCGCCAAAGACAAGATCGACCGCACGCTCGAACGGCTCGACGACCTCCGCCGGGTCGATCCCAAAGCAGCCGACTCGCGCATCTTTCCAGGCTACTACGCGCCGGTAATGATGATGGAAAACGGCCAGCGCGTGGTCAAGCCGATGCGCTATCAGTGCCGCCTCGCCGGCAAGCCCGCATCGCACGACATCCGCTATCCGGGCACGTACAACGCTCGCCGGGACAGTCTCGAAGGTTTCTGGAAAACGCTATTCGGCTACTCGCATGGACTCGTGCTGGCCAGTTCGTTCTATGAGAACGTATCTCGCGCGCGGATGGAAGGCCGTGAACTCGCGCCCGGCGACAAGGATGAAAATGTCCGGCTGGAGTTCATCCCCAACCCGCCCCACGACATGCTGGTTGCGTGCTTATGGTCCCGCTGGAGCGGCAAAGGCGAGCCCGATCTATTGTCCTTCGCCGCCATCACCGATGATCCGCCGCCCGAGGTTGCCGCCGCCGGCCATGATCGCTGCATCATTCCGATCAAGCCCGAGCATATCGACGCGTGGTTGAATCCCGATCCGCACGATCTGGCAGCGCTGTACGCGATTCTCGACGATCGGGACCGGCCGTTCTACGAACATCGGATCGCGGCCTGAATACAACATGCGGTTTTCCAGGCCGCGCAATACGGTGCCGGATCATCCTTGCAATCTTCGCGCAGTAACATATTCTGCGTTATGAATCTTCGTCGGCTGGCAAAAAATACCCGGTCGCAGAGGGTCGCGAACAGGTGCGATCCGGACCCCGTCAATCATCGAAGCGCCTGCGCAACGCGCCCACCACCTGCACCATGCGCATACGCACGCCACGGACCGCGCCGAGGTCGCCGACTGGGTCTGGCCCTTCTGAACCTCACGCGCAGCACGCACCGGGGGAAAGCTCCATGGATGACGCTCCCACCACTACCACGCCGCAAAGCACGGATGCGGCGCGCACCGGCCTGAGCGCCGCCGCGCTGCAGCGCGGCGTGCTCGACAATCTGCTGTGCCTGCTCGGCCGCTATCCGGCCATCGCTTCGCCGCACGACTGGTACATGGCGCTCGCCTACAGTGTGCGCGACCGCATGCTGGCGCGCTGGGCAGCCTCCGTCCAGACCTACGCCGTCAACGATGCGCGCGTAGCTTGCTACCTTTCCGCCGAATTCCTGATCGGCCCGCAACTCGGCAACAACCTCGCCAACCTCGACATCGAGGCCAACGCGCGTGAAGCGCTGGCCTCGCTAGGCGTCGATCTCGATATGCTGCTCGAGATCGAGGAGGAACCGGGGCTCGGTAATGGCGGGCTGGGCCGGCTCGCGGCCTGCTATCTGGATTCGCTCGCGACGCTGGAAATCCCGGCCATCGGCTATGGCATCCGCTACGAATTCGGCATCTTCGACCAGCTGATTCGCGACGGCTGGCAGGTCGAAACCACCGACAAGTGGCTGCAAAGAGGCAATCCATGGGAGATCGTGCGCGCCGAGGTGGCGTACTACGTCGGCTTCGGCGGCAGCACGCACAACGAAACCGATGCACGCGGGCATCTGTGTGTGCGCTGGACCCCCACGCGGCAGGTCAAAGGCGTAGCGTGCGACATCCCAATGCTGGGCTATCGCGTCAACACCTGCAACACCTTGCGGCTGTGGAAAAGCGAAGCGGTCGAGTCGTTCGACCTGCAGGACTTCAACGCCGGCGACTATTACGAGGCCGTCAACGAAAAGGTCATCTCCGAGACGCTGTCGAAAGTGCTGTATCCGAACGACGAGCCCGAGATCGGCAAGCGCCTGCGTCTCGCGCAGCAATACTTCTTCGTGTCGTGCTCGCTGCAGGACATGCTGCGCCTGCTCGAAATCAAGGGCGAACCGCTCGGACACTTCGCGGATCTGTTCAACGTGCAGCTGAACGACACGCACCCGTCGATCGCGGTCGCCGAGCTGATGCGTCTACTGGTGGACGACAAGGAGCTGCCGTGGGACGAGGCCTGGGACATCACGCGGCGCGCGCTCGCATACACCAATCACACGCTGCTGCCCGAAGCGCTCGAAACCTGGGGGCTGCCGCTGATGCGCAACCTGCTGCCGCGCCTGCTCGAAATCATCTACGAGATCAACCGGCGTTTCCTCGACGAGGTCCGGCAACGCTTTCCGGGCGATGAAGCGCGCCTCGCACGCATGTCGCTGATCGACGAGCGCGCGGACAAGCTCGTGCGCATGGCGCATCTCGCGACCGTCGGCGCCCACGCGATCAACGGCGTGGCCGAACTGCATTCCGGGCTGCTCAAGCAGACCGTGCTGCGGGACTTCGCCGAATTGTGGCCCGAGCGCTTTCACAACGTCACGAACGGCGTCACGCCGCGCCGTTTCATGCTGCTTTGCAATCCGGGGCTCGCGCGGCTGCTCGACGAGACCGTCGGCGCTGGCTGGGTCACGGATCTCGCGCGATTGCGCAAGCTCGAAGCCTATGCCGACGACGCCGCGTTCCAGCAGCGTTGGCGTAGCGTGAAGCAGTCGAACAAGGAGGTGCTCGCCGAGCATATTCGCCGCGTCACCGGCATCGGCGTCGATACTGCCGCGCTGTTCGACGTGCAGGTCAAGCGCATCCACGAATACAAGCGGCAGCATCTGAACGCGTTGCTGATCGTCACACTGTACCGGCGCCTGCTGCGCGATCCGCAACTCGCGCTGACGCCGCGCTGTTTCGTCTTCGGCGGCAAGGCCGCGCCCGGCTATGTGATGGCCAAGCTGATCATCCGTTTGATCAACGGCATTGCCGAAGTCGTGAATAACGACCCGGTGGTGAACGGCCGGCTGAAGGTCGTGTTCTATCCGGACTTCAATGTGAAGAATGCCCACTTCATGTACCCCGCCGCCGATGTCTCCGAGCAGATTTCGACGGCCGGCAAGGAGGCGTCTGGCACCGGCAACATGAAGTTCATGATGAACGGCGCGCTGACGATCGGCACGCTCGACGGCGCCAACGTCGAAATCCGCGAAGAAGTCGGCGACGAAAACTTCTTCCTGTTCGGCCTGACCGCCGACGAAGTGGCAGGAGTGAAACGCGCGGGTTATCACCCCGCGGACTACGTGAAGGACAACGCGGAACTGGGCGAAGTGCTGCAACTGATCGCCGACGGTCATTTTTCGCGCGGCGACCGTGAAATGTTCCGCCCGCTCATCGACAATCTGCTGCACGCGGACCCGTTTCTCGTGCTCGCCGATTACGCCGCTTACGTGGCGCGTCAGGACGACGTCAGCGCCGCGTGGCAGGACACGCGGCGCTGGACCCGCATGTCGATCCTGAACACCGCGCGCTCGGGCAAGTTCTCCTCCGACCGGGCCATCGGCGAATACTGCAAGAAGATCTGGAGGATCTGTCCGATAAGGATCACCCTTGACCAATGACCCTGAAACGGCATTGCTGCGTGCTCACGCGGTTCGCCCCGGCTCGCGGTTTCCGACGGGCGTCAGCGCCGTGCCCGGGGGCATCAATTTCTGCATCTTCTGCCGCCACGCGACGCGCGTCGAGCTATTGCTGTACGAGGCCGCGGACAGTCCCGAGCCGTTTCAGATCATCCCTCTCTGTACCGATGAGAATCGAACCTTCTTCTTCTGGCATGTGATGGTGGAAGGACTGCCGTTCGGCACGCACTACACGTGGCGAGTGGATGGTCCGCGCGATACGCAGACCGGCGGCTTCGCGTTCGATCCCGAACGCGAACTCCTCGATCCGTATGCCCGCGCGGTCAGCGACGTTCTGTGGACACGGCGTGGGGCCGGCAACCCGAACCCCGCCGCGCACGCCACGCACCGCGCGATCGTGACGGAACCGCTGCACGCGCCCCCCAACCGTATCTCGCGCGGCCTCGACAACGCGATCATCTACGAGTTGCACGTGGGCGGCTTCACGCGTCATCCGTCGAGCGGCGTCCAGCATCCCGGCACCTTCGCCGGCCTGATCGAGAAGATTCCGTATCTCACGCAACTCGGCGTGACCCACGTCGAGCTGCTGCCGGTGATGGCCTTCGACGAGCAGGACGTTCCGCCCGGGACGGCAGCCCTCGGCCTGATCAACTACTGGGGCTACAGCACGCATAGCTTCTACAGCCCGCATCCTCGCTACTGCCTGGACCCCGCGTGCGCGCCGCAGGAGTTTCGCGCGCTCACCGACGCGATGCACGCCGCGGGCATCGCGGTGCTGCTCGACGTCGTGTTCAACCATACGGCGGAAGCCGGCGAGACGGGGCCCGTCATCAACTTCAAGGGCCTCGTCAACGATATTTTCTACCACCTCGACGAGACCGACCGGCGTCGCTATCGGGACTACACCGGCTGCGGCAACACGGTCAATTGCAACCATCCGCTGGTGACGGCGTTCATCGTTCATTGCCTCGAATACTGGGTGGAGGAGCTGGGCGTCGACGGGTTCCGCTTCGATCTGGCGAGTGTCTTCGCGCGCGACCAGCACGGCGAGCTGATGGCCGATCCACCGCTGCCCTGGGCGATGGAGTCTTCGCGTGTGCTTGCGCACGTGCCGTTGATCGCGGAAGCGTGGGACGCCGCCGGCATGTACCAGGTCGGCGCCTTTCCCGGCATGGCGTGGGCCGAGTGGAACGGCCGCTATCGGGACGTGATTCGCCGTTTCGTGCGCGGCGACCCGGGCCTGATCGGGGAGGTCGCCACCTGCATCGCGGGCAGTTCGGACCTGTATGCGGACGGCGGCAGGCTGCCCGACAACAGCATCAACTTCGTCACGTGCCACGACGGTTTCACGCTGATCGATCTGGTGAGCTACGAGACGAAACTCAACGAGGTCAATGGCGACGGGAATCGCGACGGCAGCTCCAATAACCTGTCGTGGAACTGCGGGTCCGAGGGCGAGACCTCCGACCCGACGATTCTCGGGCTGCGGCTGCGCCAGGCGCGCAACCTGATGGCCATTCTGTTCCTGAGCCAGGGCGTGCCGATGATGCTCGCCGGCGACGAGGTGCTGCGCAGCCAGCGCGGCAACAACAACGCCTATTGTCAGGACAACGCGCTCAGCTGGTTCGACTGGACACCCACTGAAACCGGCTCGGCCATGTCGCGCTTCGTGCGTGAATTGATTGCGCTGCACATGCGCCACGCAAGTTTGCGCCGGCAAAATTTCCTGACCGGCCGGCCACCGCCCGGGCAAACGCGGCCGGATGTGGCATGGCATGGCGAGCGCCTGAACGAGCCCGGCTGGCACGATGCCGGCGCGCGGCTTCTCGCCGTCACGCTGGGCGGCGAAAAGCCGGGCGAGCCGGCACTGCACATGGTGTTCAACATGAGCGATTGCGCGCGCACGGTCGAGTTGCCCGCGCCAGACGCGCGGCACTGGCGGCGTATCGTCGATACCGCGCGCGACAGTCCGCATGACATCGTGCAAGTTGCGCAGCAGGGCGTCATCGAAAGCGAGCAATGTCGGGTGGAAGCGCGCAGTGTCGTGGTCCTGGAAGAAGCGAGCTGAAGTTACCCAAATCACCCGGTCTGTCGTCCTCTAATGTCGATCGCGAAGGGCATCATGAGAATCAGCGTATATGGGCCGTCCGTCGTCCTCGCGATGGTTGCGCTCGTGGTGCATGGCAGCGCATTCGCGAGGTCCGAAGCGTGCCATCCGGCCTCGGAGAAGCAGATTTCCGCACTGTTCGATCGCTGGAACGACTCGCTGAAAACCGGCGACCCGCAGAAGGTCGTGGCGAACTACGCACCGAACTCGATCCTGCTGCCGACCGTCTCGAACAAGCCGCGTTTGACCGCCGACGAAAAGCTCGACTATTTCAAACACTTCCTCGAAAACAAACCGGTCGGCACGATCGACTTCCGCGACATCATGATCGAATGCAATACGGCGATCGACTCGGGGCTCTATACGTTCAAGTTCGCGGACGGCTCGGTCGTCAAGGCGCGCTATACGTTCACCTACGCGTGGAATGGACACAAGTGGCTGATTACCAGCCATCATTCGTCGAAAATGCCGGAAGGCAATTAGGCGATCTGGTTGAGAAGAAGTCAGGCTGGGACTTGAACCTCATTCACGAATGGCCTGAATACGTCCCGCCTTGACTGCCGCTTTCAAAACCGTCCAGTCCGCCTCATTCTGCTCCGCATAAGCGAGCGCGAATTGCACGACGGCTTCGTCGAATGCCTCCGACTTGCCGACATATCCGCTGAGCAATGCGGGGTCGCCTGCTTTCGCCATCGAATGCGCCAGCGCGTGAGCGCAGGACACCGCATATTCGCCCAGATCTTCGACGTCGAACGTGGTGAAGTCGAACGCCCCCTTCATGTCGCGCAATTGCCGCACATAGAAGTCGTTGCCGGTGTGATGCATCTTCGACCAGCCGAGGAAAATGTCGCTGGCCGACTGCAGCAGACGCTGCCCGTTCACCACGCGCTGGCCGTGATTGGCATAGCGGCTCGGCGGCAGATACTCCTCCAGCACGGAAGCCCGCGCCTCCTTGAGTTGCAGGAACAGCGGGCACTCTCCGTCGGCCATGAAGAGCGTCTCGTAGCAACGTGTTCCCACCGAGCCGATGCCCACCACGCGAATGGCGATATCCACCAGCTCATAGCGATCGAACAGTGCGCGCCTGTCATCGGGAAGCGTCAGTCGATAGTCGGCGAAAAAGCGCCGTACCAGCGTTTGGTACTGTTTCTGGTCGTGCTTGCTCTCGAGCGGGACGTGGTACACGAGCGGGGGCGAGTCCTTGATGCGCAGCTTGCCGTTGACCATCTCGGTTGCGCGAGTCAGCACGGAACGTGACGACTGCTGCCTCGCCTTTTCGATGACGGCCAGTTCTTTCCGTCTTTCCTCCACCGAGTCGGCAATCGCCAGCATGCTCGCTGCCTTGAACTGGCAATACCAGACGTCGAGCGTGTCCATGCTGCTCAATCCGGCGAGCCGTTGCCGGAAGGTCTCGCAGAGCCGGCGTACCACGGCGCGCTGGTCGCGAATCGTGAAGCCTCGTTCGCGCGCGGCAATCACGAACGAAGCGGCGAGCCTGCGCACGTCCCAGTCGAACGGACCCGGCAGGGTTTCGTCGAAGTCGTTTGGCCCGAAAAGAATGCGCCGTTCCGGACTCGCGAACAGCCCGAAATTGGCCAGATGCGCATCGCCGCCCAATTGCACGCTCACGTTGGAATGAGGCAGCTTCGACAGGTCGTGCGCCATCAGCGGCGCGGCACCCCGATAGAACGCGAACGGACTCGCGACCATCCGACCGTAGCGGATCGGTATCAGCTCCGGCACGCGGCCCACGTTGGACGCATCGAGCAGAGCGATGGGATCGCGATCGACGATCTTGCAGATTCCCAGCTCCGCGCGCGGCGCCTTCTTGCGCGCCGCCTTGCCCTGCTCCATGCGCGCGGCCAGCGAGCCACGCCCGGCGAACAGCATGGACGGATCTTCCTGTGCCGCCAGCGTCTTCGGATCGGCGCGATCCGTGGCGGGTTGGATGGACTTCTCAGCAGCGGAATCAGACACGCGTCACTCCTTGTTCGAATCGGGATCAAGCGGCCTTGTCATGTCACTTCCCTTCCCGTCGCTTCACTTTGCCTTGCTTTATCCCGGCTTGTCGGCGTCCGGGGCTGCCGCCCACGCGGGTGGCGACAGATCACGCAGTGCGTCGATCGCCGCATCGACCGTCTCGAAGATCTCGCGATGCGCGCCGCTCATCCGCAGTGCCTTATACCGCTCGAGTTCGTGCCGCACGCCAGCCGGCACCGCGACCACCGCGATACCCAGGCCGCGCTGGTCGAGTTCCGCACCCAGCTGGAGCAAGGTCTTGCCGGCCGTGTAGTCGATATTGCTGATCTCGGTTGCGTCGATCACGACCCAGCGCAACGGAACGTTCGCTTCGTTGACGATTTTCAGCACTTCCTCGGTGAAGCGCCCCGTGTTCGCATAGAACAGATCCGCCTCGAACCGGTAGATGACGATGCCGGGTGCCGCGAGCACATTCGGCTCGACGTGATGGGGAATCCAGTGGCCGGTGGGGCCGCGCGTCAACACGCGCGTGCGCAGCCGATAGCTATGCCGCGCATGCGCGATCAGCGATAGCACCACGGCGGCGAGAATGCCGTGCATCACATCGACGAACACGACCACGCCCGCCGCGAGCAACGCAACGACGAATTCGTCCTTCTGCATGCGAAACAGTTCGGCCATCCCCTTCACGTCGATCAGCTTCACACCGATCATGAAGACGATTGCCGACAGCACGGCGGCAGGCATCAGGCTGAGCGGCCTCGTGAGGAACAACAGCACCAGCAGCACGATCACGGCGGTGCTCAGATGGGCGACCTGGGTGCGTCCTCCCGCATCGTCGATGATCTCGGTCTTGGTCGGACTGCCGTTCACGACGAAGGTGCCGGTAAACGCCGCGGCCGCGTTCGCCGCCGCGAGTCCGATGATGTCGGCGTTATCGTCGCCCTTCTCGTTGTTGCGGGCCGCGTAGGCACGCGCCGTCGCCGCGCTCTGCGCGATGATGACGATGAAGCACGAGGCCGCCGTCGCCAGTACCTGGTTGATCTCGGTCATGTGCAGCGGCGGCACGAACAGCGACGGCAGTCCGCCGGGCACTTCGCCCGTCACCGCGATGCCGTGTGCGGCGAAATTGAACACCCCGCTCGCCACGATGGAGCCGACCACGGCGATCAGCGCGCCTGGCGCGTGCGGCGCGAGACGCTTGCAGCCGATGATCACCGCGAGTACGGCAAGCGAAAGGAGCGTGGTCGGATAGTTCGCTTCGGCCACACGTTGAACCACGCTCACCAGTTGCATGACGGGGCCATGCCCCTGTTTCGCGAGCCCCAGCAGCCCAGCGAGTTCCCCCGCCGCGACCTGCACGCCTACCCCGGTCAGAAAGCCGATCAACGCGCTTCGTGAAAGAAAGTCGGCCAGAAAGCCGAGCCGAAAGATTCGCGCGATCACCAACATCACGGCGACCGTCAGGGCCACCGTGCTCGTCAGGCCGATGTATTCCTTGCTGCCCAATGCAGCCACGGTCGTCAAGGTACCGGCGAGGATCGCGGCCGTCGCGGAGTCCGCCGCGACTACCAGTTGACGCGAAGCACCCAGAACCGCGAACGCCACCAGCGGCAACAGGATCGTATAAAGACCCGTGACGGTGGGCGTGCCGGATATCTTCGTGTACCCCATCACCTCGGGTATGCCGAGGGCCGCGAGCGTGAGCCCGGCGATGATGTCGCGCGGCAGTTGAGAGGAATTGAAGGGCAGAAGCCCTTGCAGAAACGGCGAGTGATGCAGATGAGCGCGCGTGGAAGCCGCTGGTTTCATGTGTCCACCTCCACTCAGGTCGTGAGCTTGCCGACCAGCGCGTTCGCGATGATCTCGTTCGCGATCACCACGTTGGATGCCCCCGCGCTCTCGAACAACATCTTTCTCAAGGGGTTTTCGCCGGGCACTGCGATCGCGAGCGACGCATTCAGCGTATGCGCCGCCAGCGTGATCGCCAGATTGTTGTTGCTGTCGGGGGTCGTCACGACCAGCGCTTTGGCACGGTCCAGCCGCGCGTGCTTAAGCACGTCGTCGAATTCGCCGGGCGGACCTTGCACGACCTGAAAGTCGTGATCCGCCGCCCGTTCGGCCTGCTCCTGATCGCCCACGAGCACGAGCACCGTATGTCCGGCGTCGCGCAGCCGCCCGGCGACCAGTTCACCGAGCGAATGAAATCCCACTACCACGACATGATCGGCAAGTTGGTCGAGCTTGCGCTCCATGATCCTGTTCTCCCGATAAGCCATCACGTCGTCGCCGGATAGCATGCCAGTGAGCCTCGAAACCGCGAATCCGCCGATCAGCATGGTCGCGATCATGGCTACCAGCATGAAGATCTTTTGAGGCCGATTGAATTCGCCAAAGGCGCCGAGTGTCGTGACGAGGTTGAGCCCATCCCACACCGATGTAAGTACTTTGTTTGGGAACGAGGTATTGGACTGATCCAGAATGAACAGCCCGGTGGCGGCACTGCAGAGCAGCAGAACGAGAAGGCCGACCGTGTGGCGTGCGCGGCGGCGCCATTCGCGAATACGGATGGCTCCAAGACGAGGCTCATTGACACGGAAGATCCACATGGTCACCTCGGATAGTCGAAACGATCGAGACAACAGCGAACCCAACCCAAGCAGACAAGCTCCCCCTTTTTGCGCCGGTAGTCAATAGTCGAGAGCCCCATGAAAGAGGCTCTGTAAGCGCCTCGAGCGCCTTCTACGACGATGCTCCCCCTGCTTCGGAGACGGGTTCGAACGCCACCCGCTGCTCCTGCGAGTCGTAGCGGCAAACCACCCGCATCCCTTCACCGATTTCGCCATTGATGAGCGCCTTCGCCAACGGATTCTCGACGCGCTGCTGAATCTGCCGGCGCAGTTCGCGCGCGCCGAACTCGGGCCGGTAGCCCTCGGTCGCGAGATGGTCGATGAGCGAGTCGTCGAAGCTCAACTCGATGTCCTGACTGCTGGCAATGCGCCGCACCTGCTCCAGCAGAATCCGCACGATATGGCGCGTCTCGTCGCGGCCCAGCGACTTGAACACGATGATGTCGTCGATCCGGTTGAGGAACTCCGGCCTGAAATGCTGCCGCAGCACGTTCATCACGCCGCTTTCCACGCTGACGGAGCCCGCCTGGCTGAAAAATCCCGGCCCCGTGCGGTTCTGTCCGGTGATCACGTCGGACGCGAGATTGCTCGTCGCGATGATCAGCGTATTGCTGAAATCGACGACGCGCCCTTTGCCGTCCGTCAGGCGTCCATCGTCGAAAACCTGTAGCAGCACGTTGTACACGTCGGGATGCGCCTTTTCGATTTCGTCGAGCAGGATCACGCTGTACGGTCTGCGCCGCACCCGTTCGGTCAGTTGGCCGCCCTCTTCGTAGCCAACGTATCCGGGCGGCGAACCGATCAAACGCGCGACGGTATGACGCTCCATGTATTCGCTCATGTCGAAGCGCAGCATCGCATCCTCGTCGCCGAACACGACTTCGGCAAGCGCTTTCGCCAGCTCGGTTTTGCCGACACCGGTCGGCCCCAGAAACAGAAACACGGCGGTGGGCCGGTGCCGCGCCTGCAAGCCGGCACGCGCGCGCCGCACGGCATCGCTGACGGCCACGACGGCTTCATCCTGGCCGATCACGCGCTGATGCAAGCGCTGCTCCATATTCAGAAGCCGCTCCTTTTCCTCGGCCGTCAACTGCGCGACGGGAATGCCGGTGAGTCGCGCGACGATTTCCGCGACCTGCCCGATACTCACATGCGATGTGTGGGTGCCGATGCTCTTCTTCCACGCGTCGGTCGACTCGCGCAACTGCTCTTCCTTCGCGGTGATCTCGCCGCCGAGCGCATGCGCGCGATCGAATTGCTTGCGCGATGCCGCATAGTCCTGCTCGCGGCGCAATTGGCCGATTTCCGCTTCGAGTTCGAGCACGGCGGCAGGCCGCGATGTCGACGACAGATTGACACGCGCCGCGGCCTGATCGATCAGGTCGATCGCCTTGTCGGGCAGAAACCGCCCGGAGATATAGCGATCCGACAACTCCGCCGCGCCGACGATCGCATCGTCCTGGATCGTCACCTTGTGATGCGCCTCCAGCCTGTCGCGCAGCCCGCGCAGAATGTTGATGGTCTGCACGACGGACGGCTCGGCGATCAGCACCGGCTGAAAGCGCCGCTCGAGCGCCGCATCCTTTTCGATGTACTTCTGATATTCGGCGAGCGTCGTTGCGCCGATCAGATTGAGTTCGCCGCGCGCCATCGGCGGCTTGAACACGTTGGCGATGTCGAGACCGCCTTCGCCGCCGCCCTGCCCCGCGCCGACGATCGTATGCACTTCATCGACGAACAACACCAGCGAGTCCTGGTTTTCCAGCACTTCGTCGATCACCTGCTTCACACGCTCTTCGAATTCGCCCCGATACTTCGCGCCCGCGACGATCGAATTCACGTTGAGCTCGACGAGCCGCTTATTGCGCAGCGACTCCGGCACGTCACCGTTGACCATTCGTTGTGCCAGCCCTTCGACGACCGCCGTTTTGCCGACGCCGGGCTCGCCGATCAGCACCGGGTTGTTCTTGCGCCGGCGCGCGAGCACTTCGACCATCGTTTCGATTTCGCTGGACCGTCCGATCACGGGGTCGAGCCGGCCTTCGCGCGCGAGGACCGTGAGGTCGCGGCTGTGCTTGTCGAGCTGCGGCGTGCGCGACGGCTGGCGCGGCGCCGCTGGCTTCTGCACGCCGGCCGCGCGCAGCGTCTGCTGGCGCAGCGCCGGCGCTTGAACGCCGAGCCGGCCCAGCAGTTGCCCCGCAAAGCTCTCCGGCACTTCGGCCAGACCGATCAGCAAATGTTCGGCGCCGACCGAGCTGTGACCCAGTTGGCGGGAAGCCAGGAACGCGCGATCGAGCGCTCTCTTCAGCCGCGGCGAGACGCCCATCGGCTCGCGCGGGCTCGGTGCGGCGGGTTCGCGCTTCTCTGCGTTCGCGTCGATATAGGCGCGCAAATCGCTCCCCTTCACACCGAGCGAAGCGAGGATCGCTTCGACGGCCGCATGGTCGGCCAGCACGTATAGCAGGTGCTCGGTATCGACCTCGCGACGGCCGAACTGCGCCGCGGTTTCAGCGGCGCGCTGCAGCATCTCCATTGCGACGTCGCTGAAATGCCGCTCGATGCTGAACGATTCGCCGCCTTCGACGGGCTGCTGCGCGGCATGCGGATCGGCAGCGGACGGCTCCTGGGCCGATGCCTGCGCGCGAAACAGCGCTTCGAGCGGCGAGATAGAGCGTTGATGGCGGGTCAGTTGCGCGTAGTGAAAATCACAGACGTCGAGCACCTGACGCTGGTTGTTCTGAAGTACCGCAAGCCGCACCGTCGCCGGCCGGACACCGCAGATATCGCAAAGCAAGCGTGCCATTGTGTGTCGTCTCCATTGCGTCAAGACTTCGAGGGAAGCATACCGCGCGCCAGCCCGCCTTCCCGGCGATGGCGACGTCGACATCGCACGGCCGGACTTTGCCCGCACGCGATACCTTACCTTGCTATCCGATCCTTTGCGCCCGATGCGCGGCCTCCTGCACACCACGTACAGCGGCGGCCACGATCAAGCCGGTGAAGACCACGCCGATCAGCCCGAGACATGCGGCGTCGATCCGGCCAAACGACGAAGTAGGCACGACGTCGCCGTACCCGATAGTAAGCGCCGTGATCGCACAGAAGTACACCGTTTCGCCCAGCGGCGACGGTGTGCGGTGCGCGGTTTCGACAGGCGCGCCCCAGTAGTACATGCCAATCGTCAGCAGCACGAATAGCAGAAGCAGGCCGATCAGAATCGCTCGCAGATACCACACGGTGATCGCCATTTCCTTCAGGATCTCGCCGGCCCGAGGTCGGCCCGCGCCGTCGCCTGTCGCATTTCCCATTGCACGCTCCTGTTGCGATCACCGGGTCGGCTTTGCGGCATGACGCACCACCTCACTCCACCCGGCGGTGTTGTTCGAAAAGCAGAAGCATCAAACATGCGTAGACCGTGACGGCCAGAAAGAGCCCCATTCGCACGGCAAACGCGGTGTAGACATCCTTGCCCGCCACGCTGTCCTGCACCGATTGCCCGAGCAGAATGATCATCGTCACGAGACTGTTCAGCCAGAAGCCCGGCGAGCAACGCGTCGGTTGCAGGCCGTACAGTCTGCGCCCCACGAGCAGGCCGAACAGCAGCATCCACAGAAAGAACATCCACAGATGCACGAACAGCCTCAGCGCAAACCAGAACGCGATCGCGAGCAGACCGCCGAGCAGCGTCGAGCCGATCAGATCGCGCGCGGCGCCGCGAGCCGAGGTCGTGCAGGTTTGTCTGCCGAGGCTGACGGACTTCATGATGATCGGCATGTAATTCGCCGGATCGGTCATCGCGAGCAGATAGGCCGGCATCACGACGAGCGCGGCTCGCAGCGCGATATAGGCGGCCTTGTCTTGCGCCATCGCTGCCGCGGCGGGCTGTTCTCGTGCGTCCGTCCGCTCGGGAAACAGGTTGTGCGCAAGCGTCGACACCAGCACGGCCAGCAGCAGCCCCTTCGCCAGCGCGCCGACTACTGTCAAGGCCAGCTCGAAGTCGGCCGTGCCCGCGGCGGAAATCATCGTCAGTCCCGCGACCAGAAAAGTGGCGACGAGATTGTTGCCGCCGCGCAGACCATAACGAAACGCGAAGAACAACATCAGGCCGACGATCATCACGCCGGCCAGCGCGTAATGACGCAGCAACGGAACCAGCAGCAAGCCGCTGCCGGTGGTCGATGCGACGACCAGCGACAGAATCACGCCGGCCTTCAACGACAGCGGACGATTCTGCGTGGCCAGCAAAAAAACCGTGAATACCGGCGCGACGACCGGGATCGGAAAATCGAGTCCGAAGCTAACCGCAACAGCGGTGGCCGTTCCGAGAGCAACACGTATCGCGCGATAACCGAGGCGCTGGGCCATGAGCTGCATAGGCTTCTCAATAGACGTAGGAAAGCCAGCTCATCAGCCGGATGAACGCGTGGCCCAGCGGATTGAGCGGATTGCCCTGGGTCGGAAACGCCATCACTTCGGCCTGCCCGCCCACCCGCAGATCATGCAGACGGGCGCGCTCGCTGTCGTCGAATTCGACGATCACCGGAAAACGTTGCGCGGGACGCAGCCAGTCGCGGCTATTCTGCACGGTGGGCAGGCTGCCGGCCGGCGTGGGCTGTCCCACGCTCACGCCATAGCCGACACTGCGGACCCGCCCGTCGAACACTTCACCGGGCAGCACGTCCAATGCGATCTCGACGCGCGTGCCGGGTTTCAGATGGCCCAGATTGTTCTCCGTCATGTCGGCGCTAACCCACACGTCGCGGATCGCGATCAGCGTCATCACCGGATTGCCCGCCGCCGCGAACTGACCGACTTCCGTGCGCAGATCGGTCACGACACCGCTCGAGCGGGCCCTGATCCGCGCGTTGGCGAGATCGAGTTCGGCCTTCTCCAATGCGCTGGCTGCGCTGCGCAACTGCGCGTTCTCTGCCTCGTGTCCGCCCTGTTGCTCCCGCGCGCGCTCGACTTCGGCACGCGCTCCGTCGACCTGGCTTCGCGCCTGTTCATGCGTCGCCCGCGCGACCTCGAGACGTCGCAGCGACACGGTGCCCTCGTCTTCACGATAGAGCCGCTCGAGACGGTCGCTGTCCTGGCGCGCCTTGACCTCGTTCGCGACGGCGGCCCGCAACGCCGCGAGAGCCGACTCGATGCCGGCCGTGCCGGCACCGACCTGACGGCGCGTGGACTCCAGATCGGCGCGCGCGCGGTCAGCGGCAATGCGGTAGGGCTCGCTGTCGACTTCGAACAGCACGTCCCCCGCGTTGACATCCTGGTTGTTGTGGACGAACACCCGGGTCACGCGTCCCGACACCTCGGCGGCGACGGGCACGACATAGGCCTGAATGCGCGCCTGCTGCGTATACGGCGTGAAACGGTCGGCGAGCAGATACCAGATCAGGCTCAGTACGATCAGACAGAGCACCACTTTGACCGCCCTGCCGGAAGGGTCGGCGGCGGGCGTCGACGACTTCGGCGCGGCGGCGGTTGGAGGCTCGCGCGTATCCTGGGTATCGCTCATCGTGACGCCCCTTCGGCCTGCCCCGGCGTACCGGAAGCCGGCGCCGTTTCGTCGAGCAGGTCGCCCCAATCCGTGCGTTGCCGCATCTGCGCGCGCGTCGCCGCATCGACGAGCGGCTGATCGGTCTCCCAGCCGCCTCCGAGCGCCTTGTAAAGGGCGATCACACTGCCGAGCGCATTGCTGCGATTGACCACGTACGCGTCCTGCTGCGCAAACAGCGCGCGCTGCGCATCGAGCACCCGCTGGAAGTCCGAATACCCTTCCCGATAGATCGTGTTGGCGAGCGTCAGCGAGCGCCGCGCCGCGCCTTGCGCGTCATTCAGAATGGTGTCGCGCTGCAACGCGGCGATCAGCGCGGTCGCGGCATCGTCGGCCTCGCGCGCTGCCTCGCGCACCGTGTTCTGATAAGCAACCGTCAACTCTTGCAGCCGCGCGTCCTGGACGCGCACGTTGTTCGTGATCCTGCCGTAATCGAACACGTTCCACGTGACGCTCGGGCCCGCGGCAAAGAGCAGTGTGCTCGGTGCGCCCGCGAGCGAACTGGCGCTCCACGTCAGCGTGCCGAGCAACGATACGGACGGGTACAGATCCGCTTTGGCGACGCCGATCAGCGCCGACTGCGAAGCCATCTGATACTCGGCCGCGCGAACGTCGGGGCGGCGCAACAGCAGATCGGCCGGCACGCCCTGCAGCACCGCATGATCGACTAGCGGCACCACGCCTTCCTTGCCCGCCTGCACGTCGAGTTCCGGCAGCGGCCCAGGCGCTCGCCCGATCAGCACCGACAGCGCATGACGCGCCAGCACGATCTGGCTTTCGAGATCGGGGATGCTGCTCAGGGTCCCCAGGTACTGCGTCTTCGCCTGCTGGAAGTCGAGTTCATCGGATTCGCCGGCCTTGAAGAGCTTTTGCGCGATGTCATAGCTGCGTTTCTGCAATTGGGCGTTCTCGCGCGCGATACGTAGCCGCGCCTGTGCGACCCGCAGCGTGAAATAGGTATCCGCGACCTGAGCGTGCAACAGAACCAGCGCATCGTCGCGGTTCGCTTGCGCGGCGAAGAACGCGGCGTCGGCCGATTCGATCGCGCGGCTGAAACGCCCCCAGAAATCCAGCTCCCAGCCGATGGCGAAACCCGCGCCGTACTGCACGAACGCACCCGAGCGCGGATTGGAGCCCCCGGAGCGCTTGCGCGCCGACGCGAGTACCTCGGCACTTGCCTGCTGCACTTGCGGATAGCGTCCCGCGAGCGCGATGCCAAGCTGCGCGCGCGCCTCGAGAACGCGCAGTCCGGCGATCTTCAGGTCGCCGTTGTTCGCGTCGGCTTCTGCGATCAGACGTTCGAGATTCTGGTCGCCGAAAATCAGCCACCATTGGCGCGCGTCGGGCTGTGCTCTTTGCTGCGTGACCTGCGTGATCGACGCACTGCTCCAGTGCTCGCTCCACGCTTCATGCTGCGGCTTGAAGTCCGGACCCACCCGCATGCATCCGCTCAGGCCGAGCGCCCCAAAGAGCGCTGCGATCCCGTACGGACGCGTGAACGGTGACACGGAGCCATCCTCGCGCTTCAGGTCTGCTTTTGTTCGTGGATCTGCGCGGTTTGCGTGGGTTGCGGCTGGTCACGGACCCAGCGCCAGAACAGCTGATAGCCGACGGCCAGCATCACGGGCCCGACGAATAGCCCGATCACGCCGCCCGTCACCATGCCGCCGAGCGCTCCGATCAGCACGACGGGCATCGGCACCGCAACGCCGCGGCCCAGCATCAAGGGTTTGAGCACGTTGTCGGCGAGGCCTGCGACGAACACATACACCGCGAAGATGATGTTTGCGGTGCTTACGCCGTCCGTGACGATCACGAAGGCGATCACCGGAATGGTGATCAGCGTGGCCGGCAGTTGCATGATGCCGAGCAGCAGCACGGCCAGCGCGAGCAGCCCCGCGCCGGGTATCCCCTTCACGACGAAACCGATGCCGATCAGCAGCATCTGGATAAACGCGATGCCCACCACACCTTGGGCCACCGCGCGAATCGTCGCCGTGCAAAGATCGGCGATCTGAACCCCGTTCTCGGGACCCGAAATGCGCGAGGCGATCTGCACCGCGCTCTGATAGCCCTTCTCACCGTGGGCCATCAGGATTCCCGCGATGATCAGCGCGACAAAAAATATCACCAGTCCGGCGCCGAGGCCCGTCACCGTTGCCAGCACGGCAAGGCCGGCCTCCTTCAACTGCGGGGCGAACCTTTGCGCAAGGCCGGTCAGATCCGTCGATGCCTGTTGCCAGAAGTCGTAGACACGCTGTCCGATCAGCGGCCAACTCGCCACCGACTCCGCCGGAGGCGGAATCTGGAAGCTACCGCTCTTCGCAATGGCTATCGATTTCTCGATCGAATCGGCGACCGCTAGACCCAACGCATACGTGGGCACCAGAATCACGGCAAACGCGACGAGGATGATCAGCGTGGCGATCAGACCATCCTTGCCGCCGAGCGCATGGCGCAGACGGACCTGCAGCGGATACAGCGTGATCGCCAGAATCACCGACCAGGCCATCAGGTTAAGAAACGGCGCGAAGATCCGAAAGCAGAACACGGCCAGGATCGCAATAAGTCCGGCGCGGATCAGCACATCGAGCATCTCTCTCGCAGGCGTGCGTTGGGAAAGCGGTGTGAGCAGCATAGGTTCCTCTCCGGCCAGGTCGCGGCGCGGTGGCGCGGCGGCACCGTGATTTGCCAGCAATCGCGAAAACTCGAACCCACTGGAACGTTTTTGACGCCAATACCAAGGCCTGCCTGCAATTCCGGCATCTTCAGGAAGAGAATCGCGCCGGCCTTGTCGTCGACAGAACGCGGCGTTTCACTACTATTGAACCCGCACCTCGAATATTCAATTGGACTTTGGTCTCATAGCCTCGAACCGTCCGGCGTTCCGCTCGCCGACGACGATCATGGAGAGCACCGTGAGATGGATGCTTAGCGTCGCCGTTCTGCTGGCCCTGGTTGCTGGCGCCCCAGCCCGCGCCGCCGGGGTCGGCTTTCAGAAGGTCGACATACCGAACGGCGCCGAGCCGCCGCTCACTGCCGGAATCTGGTATCCGACCGACGCGCCGGCCACACCGCACGCGTTGGGCGGCGCTACCCAGACCGTCGCCGCCGACGCTCCGATCGCGGGCGATCACCTGCCGCTGGTGGTGTTGTCGCACGGCGGCGGCGGCTGGTACGGCGCTCATTACGACACGGCTCTCGCGCTGGCTCGCGCGGGCTTCGTCGCGGCGGCGGTCAGTCACGCCGGCGATACCTTCGATGATCAGAGCCACGTGCTGGAACTCTGGCGCCGGCCCGCGCAGCTTAATCGGCTGGTGGACTACATGCTCGACGACTGGCCGGAGCGCGAGCGGCTCGATGCGGAGCGCATCGGCGCATTCGGCTTTTCCAACGGCGGCTTCACCGTGCTCGTGGCCGCGGGCGGCATCCCGGATCTGTCGAAAATCGCCCCGTTTTGCGAAGTCCACCCGGATCATGACCTGTGCGACGCTTTGCGGTATGCGAGCGTCGACGTCCATTTCGGCGCGCATGTTCCCGCCGGTGTCTGGGTCCACGATGCGCGCATCAAAGCCGTTGTTATCGCCGCGCCTTCGTTCGGCTTCGCGTTTGGCCGCGCGGGCTTGGGCCGCGTGCGCGCTGCGGTCCAACTGTGGAGCGCCGCCGACGATCGTCATCAGCCGCATCCGTGGTACGACGAGCCGGTGCGGGACGACCTGCCCCGCGCTGCCGATTATCGTCTGGTGGCTAACGCAGGCCACTATGACTTCCTGCCGCCCTGCGATACGCGTCTTGCGCGGCTGCGCCCGCAGATCTGCGACAGCGCGCCGGGCTTCGACCGGGCGGCGTTCCATCAACGATTCAATGCCGAAGTGGTACGGTCTTTCGAGGCGATGCTGCGATAGGAAAAGAGTTAGCCGAATTCGTCGTGTTGGGGCAGTTGATCAGTGATCGAATACCACGGCGCCTTGGAACCCACGAAAATGTGGGCAGTGGGAGAGATGGAAGGCGAGTCCGTGAGGGTTCCGAGCGTGACGTGAACGTATTCACCGTTACGAACCACTGAGAACATCAGGCTTCCACATTTTTTGCAGCGCACATCGTGCGACGCCTGCTCATCACCGAAGATCAACAGGCTGTCTTCGCCCTCCGTGATGCGCAGCTTGTCGCGCTCGATCCCCGCGAAGGGTTTGAACGCCGAGCCGGTTGCGCGCCGACAGTTCGAACAGTGGCAGTTCAACGCATAGACGAATTCGTCTCTTACCGAGTAATGGACGGCGCCGCAAAGGCATCGGCCGGCAAGCAATGGTTTCATGGCTGCCTTTAGACAGAAGGTACATCGCTAATTGGAAAGTCGCGCAGCCATGATTATTCGCGAGTCGAAGCGCGATGTCGAACCGGCAAACCGCTAGCGCCGGAAAATGACCTGCGCCGTGCCGGCCTCGATCGGAGAAGAGGTGTGCTGGTGGACGATCTTCCATCCGTCGGCCTGCTGCCTCAGTGTCATGGTCAGGCGATTGTCCATCGCACGCAGTTCCACGCCGCCGGCGTCGACGGCTTTGTATGTCGCGAACGCGTGAACGACGGCAAGGTCAGCGGCAACCATCGTTTGCGCGTCGCTGAAATCCACGATCACCCGTTGCGCACCCAGCGAACCGAACCAGCCCTCAGTCATCGCGCGCCACGATGCGATGCCGTTGTACGACCATGTACCCCACATGTCGAACACCACCGCATCGCGGTCGTAGAGCGCGACGAACGAGTCCGCGTCTTTGGCCCATACCGCAGCCTTGTAGCCTTCCAGGACTTGCAGGATCGGATTGTCGAGTTTGTTCACAGTGTGTGCTCCTGAGTGGGACTACGAGGGGTTCCTGACCGATTGTCTTGCCAGGTAACGACGATCGACGCACCACCGGATCGACATCCAGGCGGAAAAAATCTTCAACGCGATATGCCGTTGCATTGATCAGATCACGCGCACGTCACTGGGCGGTCTGCTGACGTTGATACTCGTTGTGCTTCATCTGCAGATAGTCGGCGCGGCTGACCTCGTGCAATTGCCGCGGATACTGCTCGGTCGCATCGAACCAGTCGGTCAGACGTTTGTCGAGACGGGCGTTGGGCGGGCTGGCAAGCGCGCCAAGATAGGCATCGATGGCGAGGAAATAGCGCATCGTATTGCGTTCGACCAGGCCGCGCACGCCGCCGATGTATTGCGGCTCGCTCGCCGACGAATCGGGCGTCAGGGAAAAGCCGACTTTGTCGCTGCCGATCGTCGCCAGATAGGTTTTCATCGCAATCCGTCCCGCGGTGCCGTATCCGTATGCGTAGGTCAGGTGAATAAAGGTGCGGTTATCGCCGACCGGGATCGCTTCCAGCACGATACGGTAGTCTTTCGTGCTCAGCGGACCCGTGGCCGCGGAGAGCTCGACGCGAAAATAATCAGGCGTGCTCGCTACCGGGCGAAAGTTGAATTGCACGCGGTACGACGACGAAAGAGCTTCCTCGGTCTTCTTGCCGATGTTCACGGTGAGGACCGTACCGCTGTCGCTAGTGGACGCGTGACAGTATTTGGTGTTCTGATGCAGGATCAGCACGTCGCACCAGTTGGCCGGGCCTTGAGTCGGGTCGCTGAGCGCGCCGCTCACTATCGCGAAAGGATGGTTGAGCACGCCGTAGATATCACCCTTGAGCGCCGACGGCAACTCCTGCGATTCGAGGAACAGCGGTCGATGAAACTGGTTGTGCGCGAGTTGCTGCGTCAGACTTTGATATTTCTCGCGCAGGCGAGCCGCGCTGTCGTCCGCTTGCGCGACGACGCTGTGGCACAAGAAGCAGAACACCGTGGCGATCAGGACGATCCACCGCGATCGCATCCGCCGATTCTCTGCCAGGGATGTGGCAAGCCTGCTCATGGTCCTTCTCCTACTTCGAATCAGGTTGTGGCGCAACGGGTGCGGACACGATCCTGCGAACACTCATCGCTGGCCCGGCTCCCACTCCGGACTATAACCTCCAAGCGCCGGGTGATACATCTCATCGCCCGAGTGCTGAGTGAATTCGACGTTGAGCCGGTCTTCGCGCAAGCCCAGAATCTCGATGCAGAGCGAGCAAAGTGCTTTGGCCAACTCAATGCGTAACTCCGGCGGCCGCCCTCTTCTGATATCGAGCATCATCAACGCGACAGGCACTGGCTCCCCGCTCTCCTCCTCAATGCGCCACACGCTGCCCGGACCGAGTTCTCGTATGGCTACGCTGATTCGCCTGACATCGACCGACATCATTCGGGCATACGTCTCACTCATTTTCGCTGCGAGCAGTCTTTTACTCTCGACAGAGTAGTGATCGTTTACATCAAGCTGCAGATAAGGCATCGCGTCGATCTCCGAGGAAAGTTTTTCGCACGCGCCAACTATATGCCGCACCATCAAATCGATCAAAACCATCGCCATTGCTATCCCGTTCCCGACGTGCCGCGTGGCCGACGTGGACTCTGTTTTGGCTATTCACTTTGCATGACGGTCTTCACTATTTACGCGAGTTCGCTGTCATGAACTCGCGCCCGCATTCAACAACAATGAGTCGTTTATTTCATTGGCTCTCCTACTGTTTGCGCACCTTCTCGCCCGCAGCGTGCCTGCTGTCAAATCGATCGTCAGGAGAATCGTCATGCGTAAGATGCTTACCCTCGCTGTCGCAGCGTTTTGCATTGCGTCCTTTTCACACGAAAGTCGCGCGTCTGGCGACGATGACGTCCCACAAGCCCGATGCACGCTACCTCAAGGTACGGTCGCCTTGGTGGAAAAACAGTTGCGTACGGTCGTGAACCTGCCCGATGGCAACGGCGGGATCTTCACACCCAACCGGATGTGGGCGGCCATCGTCGATCGCCAGGGACATCTCTGTTCGGTGATCGTGACCGGGGACGCCTGGCCTGGCAGTCGGGCCATCGCCATCGCGAAGGCCTATACCGCGAACGGCTTTAGCAACGATGCACTCGCGCTATCCACGGCAAACCTCTACGCGGCCACGCAACCCGGCGGCTCGCTTTACGGACTGAATAATTCGAATCCTTTTGACGCGCGCTTCCTCGAACAGGGCAGCGGCATCGGACACACGCTTGGCGGCGTGATTACCTTCGGCGGCGGCGTCGCACTTTATGCCGGAGGGAAAGTCATCGGAGGATTAGGCGTGAGCGGCGATAGCGCCTGCGCCGATCATGCGATCGCATATCGCATGCGCAAGCTCGCGGGGCTCGGCAGTGTGCCCGCCGGTCAAGGCCCGAACAACACGGATAACATCGTCTACTCGACGAGCGGATCTCCGATGGGCTTCGAGCATCCGCATTGCTTCCCGAGCGACCTGAGCGCCGCCAAAATCGAGCAGATACCTTCGCATTGACGGCAATCGTCGCCCCATGGAATCGGGCTTCCGGACAACGGACCGGAAGCCCGCACGCCGATGGGGTGAGAATCGTCAACGCGTCTGCCCGTCGATTTGCTTGCGCAGACGGTTTTCCTCTTCCTGAAGCTCGGGCGTAAAGGCTTCGCCAAAGTCCGCCGGCTCAAAGAACGGGCGAATCTCGATCTCCGAATCACTCATCATCGGATTCGGGCAGCGCTTGACCCATTCGATCGCTTCGTCCATCGATTCAACCTGCCACAACCAGTACCCGGCAATCAATTCCTTGGTTTCCGCAAACGGGCCGTCGATGACGGTGCGGTCCTTCCCTGAGAACCGCACGCGAGCGCCGGCCGAGCTCGGCTTCAGCCCGTCGCCGCCCTGCATGATGCCGGCCTTGACCAGTTGCTCGTTGTACTGCCCCATCGCCGTGAGGAGTTCCGTACTCGGCATTTGCCCCGCTTCCGATTCGGGGGTTGCCTTGATGATGACCATGACGCGCATTTGGGTTTTCCCTTTGAAGACGAAAATATCTGAAGGCAACGGCGCCTCCAGTGACTACGACGAATCATCACGGGAGAAATCGACATGCACAAGACACGCCTGCTCCGATTTACAGAACGCTTCCCGATCAGGGTAAAGGCGTCTGGCTGCCTTGAGCATTGACATCGATACCCTGAACCCGCATCACGGGCTCCGCATCGCCAGGCACGAGCTGGGGTTGCGATGAAAACCGCACCTGCAAAACCGCGGCGAACGCGCGCTCGAAGGCGTTGGCATCGTCGGCCGGCATGATCGCCTCGAGCGCCTTTGCGAAGCCGGATGCGCCTTCGATGTCCGCACGGCTGAAAGCACTGCTGCCGCGCGAAAAGACGCGTTGCACGTCTTCTTTCAACTGCTGAAGGGCCGCGACGACCTTTTCATACGCATGAGCAGGCGCTTCCGTGTGGTCCGGAGGTTCGGCTGTGCACAGCGCCGGCATGAAGGCGAGCACGTTCCTGTCGATATCGACGCGCGCAGCAAGGGTCTTGATGTGTGACGCCTGCACTGATGGACCGGCGTCGCGCCGGCGACACCACGCTTGCGCGCGCGCCGCACCCAGCATCGCCGCTGCGAAACACCGGAAATCATCGAAGCGCAGATGCCTCGCGGCACAGTCGAGCACGGCGTCGGGCGTCAATTCCAGCTCGTGCGCCACCGCCAGGCTGGTCTTCATCACGATCAGGACAAGCTCACCCCACTCGTCCTGACGCCCCCCTCTCGTCGAGTTCGCGTACATCGTAGGTCCCTCTATGCACGCCCCGGACACGTCGCTAAACCCTCGCCACCGGCGACATGACCGCGCGTCACAGCTCAGGCTAGCCATCGCGGCGACACGAAACGCAGTTCGGCTCACGGCACCGCGAGCACTTTGCGCACCGGCTTTTCGCCGGTATCGGCGGCCCATTGTGAGCGGATCTTCGTCACGACCAGGTCCGGCAGCGCTACGTAGTCCAGTGCGTTGACCGTCGGTCCGCCGTGGCTCAACGCCCATTCGAAAAACTCCAACGTGGCTTTGTCGTGGCCCAGCTGGTTCGGCGTCGCGGGTAGCAACACATAGGTCGCGCCCATGACCGGCCAGGCGTCCTTGCCCGGCTGGTTGGTCAGCAACTGCGACAGGGAGCCCGACCAGTCGGCGCTCGCCGCCGCTGCGTTGAAGGTGGCGGCGCCGGGCTGCACGACATTGCCCGCCGCATTCGTCATGGCCACGTACTTCAAGCGGTTCTGTTTCGTGAAATCCCACGCGACATAGCCTATCGCGCCGGGCAGATAGCCGACGTACGTGGCAATGCCCTCGTTGCCTTTGCCGCCGATGCCGAGCGGCCATCGCACGCTAGTGCCTTCGCCGACCCTGCGCTTCCATTCTGGACTGACCTGCGCGAGGTAGTGAGTCCAGATCAGCGTCGTGCCCGAGCCATCCTGGCGACGCACCACGGCGATCGGGTAATTCGGCATCTTGATCTTCGGGTTCAACCGCACGATTGCCGGGTCGTCCCAGAACTGAACCTTGCCGAGAAAGATATCGGCGATGACCGGCCCGGTCAGCATCACTTCGCCGGCTTTGAGTCCCGGAAGGTTCACGACGGGCACCACGCCGCCGATCGCGATTGGAAACTGCCGCAGGCCGTTGCGGGTCAGTTGATCGTCGCTCAGTGGCGCGTCCGAGCCAGCAAAGTCGACTTCCCGGGCGATTACCTGCTTGAGCCCATCGGACGAACCCGTGCCCTGATAGATCACCCTGCTTCCACCCGACTTCTGGTAGTCGGCGGCCCAGCGGGTGTAGAGAGGAGCGGCGAACGTGCTGCCGGCTCCTTTGATGTCGGCCGCGTAGGCAGCGGCCGCGCATGAACAGCAAATCAGACCAGCGCTGATGGCGCCCAGTGTTCTCACCAATGTCTCCCGTCGGTTCTTGTTCCGGGACATCGCTGATCCAGACCTGCAGTGCGTGAACTCGTTGGAGGGCGACCGTGCCGGCGATTCAATGTGCAGCTTTCATCCGGGGTGTGGCTCTCCTGCATTACGCGCCATATCGCACATTAAAGAACGGTGCCTGGCCGAATTCCAGTTGAATCATGCTATCGAACGCGCCACGGCCGGCGCCCGCCGCCGCTTTTGCAGGCATCCCGTGTCAGGAGTTGCCGCCCCATCCCTTCACGTCTTGTCCCACGGCGGCACGCCCGAGAACGCGTTGACCAGAAAATCGATTGCCGCACGAACTTTTGCGCTCACGTGGCGACGGCTCGGATACAGCGCGAGCACATCGATACCCGGCAAACGGTATTCAGGCAATACCCGCAGCAGCCGGCCTGCGCGGAGGTCCTCGCCGATCAGAAACGTCGGCTGCCAGATCACGCCGTGCCCCGCGAGCGCCGCCGCCCGCGCGGTGTCGCCGTTATTGGTGTGCATCTGGCAGTTCACCTCCACAGCATGGGTTTTGCCGTCTTTGTCGATCAGTTGCCAGACGTCCGCCGTGGCCGCGTACGTATAGCCGATACATCGATGTCCGAGCAGGTCCAGCGGCGTTTCCGGATATCCCGAACGTTTCAGGTAATCGGGCGATGCACACACGATGTTTGTCGACGTCGCCAGTTTGCGGGCCGCGTGATCGACCGTGCCGGCGCGCGAGATGCGAATGGCGAGATCGAAGCCCTCTTCGACGATATCGACGACGCGGTCTATCAGCGTGATGTCGAGCTCGACGTCGGGATATTGCTGCATGAACCGTGGCCACAGCGGCGCGAGATGCTGGATGCCGAAGCTGACCGGTGCATTGATACGCAGCCGTCCACGCGGTTCGATCGACGTTGTCGACACGAGTCCTTCCGTTTCGGCAACGTCTTCCAGAATGGCCTTGCAGCGCGAATAAAGCGTTTCACCGGCCTCGGTAAGAGACAATCTGCGTGAGGTGCGATTCAGCAGTCGCGCGCCGAGGTGCGCCTCCAGGTCATTCACATAGCGGGTCACGTTCGCGGGGGAGGTTTCGAGCGCATCGGCCGCGCGCGCGAAGCTGCCCCGGGTGACGACCGTTACGAAAACCTCAAACGCGCGCAGCCGGTCCATATGGCGCTCCGATCATTCATAAAACCTGAATGATACCGCGATGTTTTTGGTCTTTCTGTCTCAAGAACGGAATCTTATAGTGCTTCTCAACGAGCCGACGCAGTGGGCATCGGCCGCTGATCAAACCGGAGATTCAACATGCAACGCTTGACAGGAAAAGTCGCTATCGTCACCGGCGCCAGCGCGGGCATTGGTCGCGCTGCCGCAAAGTTGTTCGCCGCGGAAGGCGCGAAGGTTGTGGTGGCCGCACGCCGCGAGGCCGAACTCGACACGCTGGTCAGCGAGATCGCTCGCGACGGCGGTACGGCTGTGCCGCTGGCAGGGGACGTGCAATCCGAAGAATTCGCGAAAGCGCTGGTCGCACTCGCCGTCAGCCGTTTCGGCCGTCTCGACATCGCATACAACAATGCGGGGACGCTCGGTGAGATGGGACCGTCGACCGGCGTGTCGGAAGCAGGCTGGTCAGCGACGCTGGCCACCAACCTGACCAGCGCGTTTATCGGCGCCAAGCATCAGATTCCTGAAATGATCAAGCAAGGCGGCGGATCGATCATCTTCACGTCGACCTTCGTCGGCTACTCGTTCGCCTTCCCGGGAACGGCCGCCTATGCGGCGAGCAAAGCCGGGCTGATCGGACTGACACAAGCGCTCGCGGCCGAATACGGTGCGCAAGGCGTGCGCGTCAACGCGATTCTGCCGGGCGCGGTGGACACGGAGATGTATCGCGGCATGAACGATACCGCTGAATCGCAGACGTTCGTGACCGGGCTGCATGCGCTCAAGCGGGTCGCGAGGCCAGAAGAGATCGCCCGCTCGGCGCTGTACCTCGCTTCCGACGATTCGTCCTTCGTGACGGGTACGGCTTCGTTGGTCGACGGTGGGGCTTCGATTACGCGTACCTGAGCTGGGTTCGGGCGCGAACGTCGATCAGCGTCGGCTGATCGACGAGCCCGTTACCATAAAAAATAAACGAACACTGTATGTTTCCTCACCTAATCTTTGATCAGCTGACCGCGAAAAGCGAAGCGCGAGTCAGCTGGAGTAATTAATAAGGAGGTGGGCCATCATGAAGACGTTAGTCCACACGGTTTGCGCGGTCGCTGTCATGGCTTTGCCAATTGCATCGGCGGCACAGACCGAAAGCACGCTGACGCACGCACAAGTCCAGGCAGAGATCGCGCAACTCGAACAAGCCGGCTTCAATCCGGCCAATGCGAATACCGTCGACTTTCCTACCTATATGCCGACCATCACCGCCCCTGCCGCAGGTCAGAGCAGCGGCTATGGCCCTGCGACCAGCGGTACGCAGCAGATGGGCCATCCGGCCGGCGCGACTGGGATGAAGCCGGTGTTCTTTGGCGGATCTTGAGCTTGCTCGTCTGACCGGCTCGACGATGCAGAAAATGCCGTCCCTGCTTGGGACGGCATGGAGCGTCGTGCTTTACGCGCTTGCTTTGGAATATTTGCCGAATTTCGCACGCACCCGCACCGGGCGCCATCTTGCATGACGCCTGCTGAATTGCTGATCCTCTTTCGCTGAGCGCCTGGGCGCGAACAGCTAACACTTCATCAGCGTTTGTTAACGTCGACGGTCAGGATTTCGTATCCGGGATCGGCGTTCTCGGTCGCGACTTTATTCGCTTCCTCGTACGAGCGAAACGACGTGGCCTCCTTGATCTCCGGCGCCATGCCGATGTCGCCATCCTCCGCGGTGCAGAGGAACTTCTCGCCGGTCTTTACGACGTAGACGGTCGTCATATCTCCCTCCGTAGCTTGCAGGGCAATTTCCAGTCTAGCAGGCTGGAAGAGTTGCGCAGGCTCCGCCGGGTCACCGAGCGCCGCCAACCAGCCGCTCCGCCGAATCCGCCAGCACGTCCCGCAGCTTTTCCAGCGACAACGGCTTGCACAGATGATGATCGAAGCCCGCGGCAAGCGTTTGGCTGCGCTCCGAGTCCGACGAATAGCCGGTCAGCGCGACGAGTATCGTGCCGTCCAGCTCGGGGTTCGCGCGAATTCTGCGTGCCACCTCGAAGCCGTCCATCACGGGCATCGCCACGTCGACGATGGCAAGCTCCGGCCTCGTTCGCGTGATCAGGTCGATAGCCGCGCGACCGTTGTCGACCGCGGACACGCGATAACCCTCCAGGTCGAGCAGCACGCACAGAACGTGCAACGCGTCGACGTTGTCGTCCACAAGAACGATGCGCAGCGCCCGGAAGTCCCTGCTTTTGTCCGAGGCGTCGCCAGGCGTCGCCAGCGGCTGCGTTCGCAGGATCGGCAAACGCAGGGTGACGCGGGTGCCGCAGCCCGGTCCATCGCTATGGATGTCGATTTCGCCATCGTGCAGCTCCACCAGCCGTTTGGCGACAGCCAGACCGATCCCGAGCCCGCCTTCCGAGCGCGCGCTGCCGCTCGAGCACTGCGCGAACAGGTCGAACACATGCGGGGCGATCGACGAATCGATGCCGATGCCGTTGTCGCTGACCTCGATCACCAGCATCCGCGCGTCGGACGGATTTCCCGAGCGAACCGTCAGCTCGATCAGTCCGCCCGCCGGCGTGTACTTCGCCGCGTTCGACAACAGATTGCCGAGCACCTGACTGAGCCGCACATGGTCGGCGCGAACCGGAATCGCGCGGTCCAGACCGGTCAGTTTCAGCGTATGGCCGCGCGAGCGCACGTCGTGGTCGATCGCGGCTACCGCGTCGGAAACGATCTCGGCCAGCAACGTATCGCTGCGCCGGATCGTCAGCTTTCCGTGCTTCAGACGCGCGGCGTCGAGCAGGTCATCGACGAGGGTGCGCAGATGCTTCATCTGCCGTTGCGCGATGGTCAGCACCGCGTCGGCCCTGTCGTTATCGACCACCAGACGCTTCGCCGCGGCGATGGCGCCATCGATTGGCGCCATCGGGTTGCGCAACTCGTGCGCGAGCATCGCGATGAACTCGTTGTGGCGGCGGTCGTTGTCCGCGCCGTCGTCGCGAACGTTGACCATCGTCACGGCCGCGCCCGCGACCATCGCGAGATCCGACAGCACCCGTGCGTCTTCGCTGTCGAAGCGGCACCCTTTGTTGTGCGACATCACCCAGATCGCGCCGAGGTGGCCGTTATCGCACGGAGGCAACCGGGCGGCATTATACGGATCGCGAAGTCGCGAAAAGCGTTGTGGCTTGCCGCATATGACGATCACTGCGATCGATAGCTGAATCCGTCGGTTAGCGCGATGACATCGGGTTGTTACGATCGCTCGATTCCCCCGTTTTCACCGCTCGACAGGACGCCCACATCATGACGCAAATAACACGGCGCGCATTCACCCGCTTCGCAGTGGCATCACTACTGGCCGCCAGCGCTCCGCGCGGCTTCTCGCAAACCCCGCCCGTCGCGCTGCGCATCGGCTATCAGAAGTCTTCTACGCTCATCACGTTGCTGAAGGCACGCGGATCGCTAGAAAAAGCGCTCGCGCCGCTCAACGTGCGCATCTCCTGGAACGAGTTCGCGAGCGGACTGCCGCTGACCGAAGCGCTCAACGTCGATGCCGTCGACTTCAGCGCCGATGTCGCCGACACCGTGCCGATCTTTGCCCAGGCCGCGCATGCGCGCTTCGTCTATGTCGCGCAGGAAGCGCCATCGCCGGGCGCGCAAGCGATCATCGTGAAGAAGGACGGCACGCTGCGCACGCTGGCCGATCTGAAGGGCCGCCGCATTGCGGTGACGAAGGCGGCGGGCAGCCACTATCTGCTGCTTGCGGCGCTCGCGCGCGCGGGGCTCAAGCCCGCCGACGTCGGCGTGAACTACCTGAGTCCGGCCGACGGCCGCGCCGCATTCGAGCGCGGCAGCGTCGATGTCTGGATCACCTGGGATCCCTACGTAGCCTCGGTCGAGCGCGACGGCGACGTGCGCATACTGAGCGACGGCGCGGGCCTTGCGTCCTATCAGCGCTACTACCTCGCGTCGCGCACCTACGCCGACGCGCATCCGCAAGTCATCGAGACCGTGTTCGAGCAGTTGCAGACGGCCGGCGACTGGTTGCGCGCTAATCCGCTCGACGCGGCCAACACGCTCGCGCCGGTGTGGGGACTCGACGCGCCGACGATCGAACGCGCCAACGCCCGGCGCAGCTATCTGGTGCGAGCGCTCGCGCCGCCGAACTTCAGCGAGCAGCAGACGATCGCCGACGCGTTCTATCGCGCGGGACTGCTGCCCGCGCCGGTCGAGACGAAGCAGGCGCTGTACTGGGACTTCGCGGCGAAACAGGCGAAGCCGGTCGGCGCGTGACCGATCACTGCGCGATGGACCGCCGCACATTGCGGGCAATCCACGCCGCGGCACCGGAGCGGCCCGCGATCGACAGCGTACGGCGCGGCCCCAGCACGATGCCGCCGACCACCAAGGCGAGCAGCAACGCGACATGCGGCGCCTCGGCGAGCGACGCGAGCACCGTGCTGACCGGGAAGCGCGACGCCGCGCGCGCCGCAGGCAACGCGGCAGTCCGGTTCGCCACTACCAGGGCGGTTCGCGATGCCTCCATGCGTTCCAGAATGGTGAGCCGGGCAAGCTCGTTTGCGTGACTTGGCTGACTCATTTGAGCGACTCCCTGAGAGCGTCGAGATCGGAGTGAATCTCGGCCTTGAGCACGTGAAGCGATTGCGCCGGTTTTTGCGCCCGCAAAACCAGCAAAGACACGATGCACACGAGCAGCCACGCGGCAGCCACGCCCCACACCACCGCAAGAAAGTAAGGCGTCTGCCACGCGGTGGCGATGATCGCGATGCAAATGAAGGACAGCGTGAACAGCCCCGCGACCGCCAACGCGACGAGTGCGCTCAACTCGCGCACCAGGCGCTTTCGCGTCTCCTCGATTTCCAGCGCGAACAGTTCGCTATAGTCGGTGACGCGCTCGACGCAGAATCGCCCGACGTTGCGCCACCTCGTGACCTTCGCATGGATTGACATTCCGTCCTCCTCACGATTCATTTGCGCCGGCTGCGACAAGCAAACACTTCGCTCCTTGGCCGACAGAGCGAAGCGGCACCAGCGTTGAACGCAGCGCAAGAGCCGGGCCCGCGCTGAACGCGATCGCACGCCGCGTGCCCGCAGCCGGATGGATGCCTTCACGCGTTCGCGTTGGCGGCACAGAGCTTGCTGGAATCGGGCAGATCAATTCGCTCGCCGAGGACAGCATGACCCCGCTCCCCCCAACCGATCACACTGACCACACCGCCGGCGCCGGCATCGGCGAGACCGGCTCCGATATGGCTACCGCGGACGGACGCGCGATGCCGGCCGCGCGCGACGAGCGCGGCTTCCACCACGCGATGCATGACGCGCACCGCGGCGCGCTGATCACGGTGACCACGCATCGGAACTCGCGAGGCGCCTGGATCGCCGACGTGTCGATTTCCCGCGACGGTCGACCGATGGAGATACCGGCCAATCTGGCCAACGTGGAGCCCGTGACGCCGGAATGGCTCACCGAGGACGAAGCGTTGCGCGCCGGCATCGAACAGGGTCGCTATCTGATCGACCGGACCCTGGGTGAGCACGCCGCCACCCTGTCGGCGTCGCAGCCGCGGCGCGACGACGAGCGATAAGCACGGCCCGATTCGGAGGAAACTCACATGCTACTGAGCGATGAAGAACTGGCGCGGCTGGAAGGTGTCGAGCCGTTCCTGCGGGAAGAAGCCAGAAGCGCTCTTCCCGCCGACGCCGATTACGAAGTTCTCGCCGAACTGCACGAGCATTTGCAGCCCGGAATACGCATTCGTGTGCCGGCCGGTCCGGACATCGCGATGGAACCGCGAGTGCCGCCCTACCCGCTCGATCTGTTCGTCGGTTTGCCGCTCGACGAACTGCGCGACGTCGCCAACGATGAAGGCGCCGCACGCGAAGCGGCGCTCGCGCGGTTCGCCACGACATTCGCCCCAAGGCTGCAGCGAGCGATCGCCGCGCTGACACCGCACCGGATCGATCTCGCGGCAGGCGTGCAAAGCGAGCGAGGAACGCTCACGGTGATGCTGGAGCCGGTGCGCTGACGCGTGAGCCGCACACGCGCAGGTCGCAACCGCGTTAATCGTCGCTATCGAGCCCGCCTGGCGGCGGCCCGATCGTGATGCCCGCGCCCGACCCTGTGCGAGTCCCCGGCGGATAGGCATCGGTTGCGGTCTCGGGCGGAACGTCCGCGACGCAGCGGCTCGCATCGCCGCCGCGCAGACATTGCACGAAACGGTCCGCCTCCTGCGGCGAGCGAAATTGGTAGATCTTGCTGGCAACCTGCACCTGCGTGTCCGACAGTCGCTTCGACGGTGTTTCCATCACCACTCCTTTTTGCTCGTAGATCTATCGCCACGAGCAACGCGCGCGCCACCTCTTCATCAGAGGCCTAGCGCGCCGCGCTCAAGCGTCTTGCGTCCGCGATGCCGACCGCGGCCCGCAAGTCGTCAGGATGAACCATTAATTCCCGAACCTCGCGCAGCGTCGCGTACTGGTCGAGCACCGTCCGCCATCTCGGCGATTCGAGCAACTGATGCCACACCGGTTCGAGATCCGCGCAGTCGGCGTCGCGTCCGTCCGCCAGCGCACCTGCGAAATCGAGGCTGGCCTGGGCCGACAGCAGCTGCATCCGGCTCGCGGGACTCAGCACGCGCGGCGCCGCTTCGACGGGAGCGTCACAGCAATAGAGCACGGTGCTGCGAAGACCGGTTGCGTCGCTCGTCAGCGCGGCAAGCGACGCGCCGCTCAAATGCACCGTCCCCTGCTGCGTGCGAAACGAGTAGACAGTGTGCGGCTCCGCGTGCGCCAGCAGCGTCAGTCCGCGCACGAGCCGCGGCAGATCGGTGGTGGCCGCGTCGACCGATGCCTTCGCTTCGACGAGCAGGCATACGTCCCACGCCGCCGCGTCGGCCGGGGGCTGTGCCTGGCGCAGCAGCACCACATCCCATTCGGTTTTGGCGCGCTCATGGCTTGCGGGTATCGCGGCCGGTACGCGCATCGAGTTCACGACGCGGTAGGTGGCGACCGCTCCCTGAGCGTCATTGAGGCGCTGCGCGAGCGCGTCGAGTGCATCGGCGGCCAACGCTTCGACCGCGGCGCCGCGCTGCTTCGAACTCAAGCCTCGCTCGACCGCGGTCGAGCTTCCCGGACGCGGCCCCTGACGATCCCACAGCGTCTGGTAGTGGCGCACGCGCTCGTCGGACGTCAGCGCGTCAAGGCGCCGTAAGCGCTGCAGCGCGGCACTCTCCAGCAATTGCGCGAGGCCGCGTTGCAGCGCCGCGTCGTGCGCGATTTGCGGCGTATCGATGCAAGTTTGCACGGCTTCGGCCAGTTCGGGCCACGCTTCGGCGACCGCGAGCGCGTGCAGACGCGCCAGCGCGTCGCGTTGCGGACCGGGGAGCAGCCGCTGCTGTTTGGCCGGATGCGCGATCGCATTGACGGCCGCGTAGATCAGCCGGCGATCGACGCTCGCGTGCGCGGCCAGCGACGCGTACTCGCGCACCACCGCGCTGCGATGCCGTAGCAGCATCGCCTGAAACACCGGGTCGCCGGCTTCCTCGCGCAGCGCCTCGCGGATCATGCGTGCCAGCGCCTCGACGAAGAAGCGCCGGTTCGCCGCATCCGGCGCTTCGCCACGCGCGCTCGCCTCGCGAGCCTGCTCGATCGCGAGCGCCAGCACGGTGGCGGGACTCGCTTGCGGCGTCGGCGCGCAGACGGCTGCGAGCGCCGGCAGGCGATAGCGGCGCACGACAGCGTCGAGCATCTCGTCGAGCAACGAAGGCGATGGCGTCACGGACATAGCGATATGTCGATAAGTTGGCGAAATAACTTTACCTGAAGGTTCGGTGCGGCGCGCGGACCGGCACGGGCCGCTCGCGGCTGGCGCGCGTCGTGCTGCATCAGCGCTCGACGGAGCCACTTTATCGTCGCGGCAGCGCGAGGCGAGCGTTCGCGCGCTGCCGCAAGCGGAGGACAGCATGTCAGCACCGCAACCGGAAACCGCAGCGAGACCCGCTCGCTGGCGCCACACGATCAACGTCGCGAGCAACGCCGCCAGCCGCTTTCTGTCGGACCGATGCGCGATGCTCGGCGCCAGCATCGCGTTCTACTCGGCGTTCTCGCTAGCGCCCACGCTGCTGCTCGTGCTCGCGGTCATCGGCTGGATCTTCGGCCGCGATGCCGCGCAGGGGCGGCTTTTCGAGCAGGCACGGCAGCTGGTCGGCAACGACGCGGCGCACGCGATGCAGGACATCGTCGCCCATGCGCACTACTCGGGCGGCAGCGGCGTCGCCGCCGCGTTCTCGATCGCGCTGCTGCTGGTCGGCGCGTCGGCCACGTTTTCATCGTTGAATACCGCGCTCGACATCGTGTTTGCCGCGCACCCGCGCAAAGGCATTGCCGGGCTGGCGCTGCTGGTGCGCGCGCGGCTCGTATCGATCGGTCTGCTTATCGGGCTCAGCTTTCTGCTGGTCGTGTCGCTCGTCGTCGATGCGGCGATTCAGACCCTCGGCGGTGCGCTGTTCGGCAATTCGGCGCTGGGCATCGTTGCCTATGTGCTGCAATCGTTACTCGGTTTCGTCATTCTGGCCGTCGGGCTCGGCGCGCTGATCAAGTGGCTGCCCGACGCGGCGGTGCCGTTGCGCCCCGCGCTCGTGGGCGGCAGCGTCGCGAGCCTGCTGTTCACCGCGGGGCGGCATCTGTTCAGCTTCTATCTCGTGCATGCGGGCACGGCGGGCGTGTTCGGCGCGGCCGGCTCGCTCGCAGTGCTGATGATGTGGCTGTACTTCTGCGCGGCGGTGTTCCTGTTCGGCGCGGAAGTCACCGCGTCGTTGTGCCGGGATGCGTCCTCCCCCGCTCATCCCGGGCTTCGGCGAGCATGAAACCGTTCCGCGCACCAAACGGCATTGCCATAAACATGACGAATTCAGCACGAATATTGCTGGGCCCATTAACACGGAGAAAAACGGCCTCAACCATGCAAACGCTTAATGCTCGGCGTACGCTCGCCGGGAAGCGCTTGCCATAAGGCGCACGGGCTGCGGTTCCGGCCGCGATCAAACGCGGATTTGCGAATACTCAGGAGGACAATCAATGAGCTGGACTCGGGAACAGAGAAACGTCACGATCGCCGCCTATCTTGGCTGGACGCTCGACGCATTCGATTTCTTTCTGATGGTGTTCGTATTGAAAGATATCGCGCAGGAATTCAATACGGACATTCCGTCGGTCGCGGTCGCGATCATGCTGACCCTGATGATGCGCCCGCTCGGCGCATTGATTTTCGGCTGGCTCGCCGACAAATACGGCCGCCGTCCGACGCTGATGGTCAACATCGGGTGCTTCTCGTTGCTCGAACTGCTGTCCGGTCTGTCGCCCAACCTGATGACGCTGCTCGTGCTGCGCGCGCTGTTCGGTATCGCGATGGGCGGCGAATGGGGTGTCGGCGGCGCGCTGACCATGGAAACCGTGCCGCCGAAATCGCGCGGCATCGTCTCGGGTCTGCTGCAAGCCGGTTATCCGAGCGGTTATCTGCTCGCGTCGATCGTGTTCGGCGTGTTCTATCAATACATCGGCTGGCGCGGCATGTTCTTCGTCGGCGTGCTGCCGGCGCTGCTCGTGCTGTACATTCGCGCGCACGTGCCGGAGTCGCCCGCGTTCCAGACGCTCGAAAAGAAGGTACGTCCGGGCCTCGTCGCGACGCTCAGGCAGAACGTCGGCCTGTCGATCTACGCGATCATCCTGATGACCGCATTCAACTTCTTCTCGCACGGCTCGCAGGATCTGTATCCGACTTTCCTGCGCGTCCAGCTCAAGTTCGATCCGCACACGGTGTCGTGGATCACGATCATCCTGAACATCGGCGCGATCTGCGGGGGTCTGTTCTTCGGCTGGGCATCGGAGAAGATCGGCCGCAAGCGCGCGATCTTCATCGCCGCGCTGATCGCGCTGCCGGTGCTGCCGCTGTGGGCGTTCTCGACCACGCCGTTTCTGCTCGCGCTCGGCGCGTTCCTGATGCAGATCTCGGTGCAAGGCGCGTGGGGCGTGATTCCGGTGCACCTGAACGAAATCTCGCCCGATGAAATCCGCGCGACCTTCCCCGGTCTCGTGTACCAGCTGGGCAATCTGATCGCGTCGGTCAACGGTCCGATGCAATCGAAGATCGCCGAGATGCACGACAACAACTACGCGTTCGTGATGGCCGTCGTAATCGGCATCGTCGCGATCGTGATCTGCGCGCTGATTCCGTTCAGCCGCGAGCGCCGCGGCATCGACATGACGCAGTCCGCGCGCGAGATCGTCGGCGCGGGCTCGACGGGCGGCGCGGTCGGAGGACAGCGCATATAACCGCTTCGGGCGTCCGAATGAACGCCTGGCGCCCATCAAATCGCAACGCAATACGAGGCCGTTCCGATTCGCGCGGAACGGCCTTTTCATTTCCGACGCGGTATCACGAGCCGCGCTTCGCAAGCACGGCTTTCGTCAGATCTTCTAGAGGAGTTAGTCGAGTCCCTTCCTTGCTCGCACCGGCCCTCCTTTTTTATCCTGCAAAAAACGATTGTTTCAAATACCAATTTGAATCGCGTGTTTGCGAGCCGGCGGCGCCGGCAACTGGGAGACGCAACATGGCAGTTCGCACCACGGGCCGGCATGCCGGCGATACGAAGTCACGCATTCTCGACGCCGCGGAGACGCTGTTCATCGAATGCGGTTATGAGGCGCTGTCGCTGCGCCAGATCACTTCGCGCGCCGAAGTCAATCTCGCGGCGGTCAACTATCACTTCGGCCACAAGGAATCGCTGATTCATTCGATGCTGTCGCGCCGGCTCGATCCGCTGAACGAGGAGCGCGTGAAGCTCATCGACCGCTTCGACGCGATGCTCGGCGCGCGTCTGACCTGCGAGCACGTGCTCGGCGCGATGTTCATTCCGGCTCTGCGTCTGTCGCGCGATCCGCGTGTCGGCGGCAAAGCGTTCCTGCGCCTGCTCGGGCGTGCGTACACCGATCCGTCGTCGTTCATCCGCGACTTTCTGAACGCGCATTACGAGTCGGTGGCGATGCGCTTCTTCGACGCGTTCCAGCGCGCGCTGCCACATTTGCCGCGCGAGGAGCTCGGCTGGCGGCTGCATTTCGCGATCGGCGCGCTGTCGGGCGTGCTCGCCGGCACCGATACCGACAGCCTGATTGGCGAGTTCTCGCAAGGCAAGCCGATGAACGATCTGCGGCTGATCGCACGCCTCGCGTCGCTGATCGTCGCCGCGCTGAAGGCGCCGCTGCCGGACGGCACGCAACTGGCCGCATTCGCGGCGGTACTCGGCGATGCGACCGACGACCGCGGCGCGCTCGGCACGTTAGCTAGTGCGCACCGAGACACCAGCGGCGAGGCGGCTGCGTGCGCCGCGGCATGTGACGCATAGCGCGGCTCACAGGTGGCCCGGCGATTGCATCACCACGGAAAAGGCAGCGAGGAAATCAGCAGAGCGCGAGCGGTCCGCGCCCGTGGGACGCACTCGCCCGCAGCATCGACAGAGGAGGAAGCATCATGCCGTGGTTCATCCTGGCGCTCGTCGTCGCCGCATTCGCTCTCGTCTACGTACAGGCGCGCGCCTCGTGGTGGCTCGCGGCGCTAATCGTCTGGGTCGCGGCCGCGCACCTGAGCGGCGCGGCCGGCCCGCTGCTGACGACCCTGCTCGCGCTCGTGTTCGTGATCCCCGCCCTCGTGCTGACGATCAAGCCGCTGCGCCGCGCATGGCTCGCGAAACCGGTGCTCGACACGTTCCGCAAGATCCTGCCCGAGATGTCGCCGACCGAGCGCGACGCGATCGAAGCCGGCACGGTGTGGTGGGACGCCGAGCTGTTCTCGGGCCGCCCGCACTGGGACACGCTGCTCGGCTACGGCCCGGCCACGCTCAGCGCCGAAGAACAGGCGTTTCTCGACGTCGAATGCGAGCAGCTGTGCGAGCTCGCGAACGACTGGGAAACCACGATGGTCTGGCAGGACCTGTCGCCGCAAACGTGGCAGTTCATCAAGCAGCACGGCTTTCTCGGCATGATCATTCCGAAGCAGTACGGCGGCAAACAGTTCTCCGCGTACGCGCATTCGCAGGTGATCATGAAGCTCGCGACGCGCTGCACGGCCGCCGCCGTCTCGGTGATGGTGCCGAACTCGCTCGGCCCCGCCGAGCTGCTGATGCGCTACGGCACCGACGCGCAGAAGAACCACTATCTGCCGCGTCTCGCGCGCGGCGACGAAATCCCCTGCTTCGCGCTGACGAGCCCGTATGCCGGTTCCGACGCCGCTGCGATTCCCGATGTCGGCATCGTCTGCAACGGCATGCACGAGGGTCGCGAGACGCTCGGCTTTCGCGTCACGTGGGACAAGCGCTACATCACGCTCGGACCGATCGCGACCGTGCTCGGCCTCGCGTTCCGCGCGCTCGATCCCGACCATCTGCTCGGCGCGAACGACGAACCCGGCATCACCTGCGCGCTGATTCCGACCAACCACCCTGGCGTGAATATCGGCCGCCGTCACTGGCCGTTGAACGCGGTGTTCCAGAACGGCCCGAACTCGGGCAAGGACGTGTTCATTCCGCTCGACTGGGTGATCGGCGGACGCGCGCAGGTCGGCAACGGCTGGCGCATGCTGATGGAGTGTCTGGCGGCGGGCCGCGCGATCTCGCTGCCGTCGTCGAATGTCGGGATGGCGAAGGTCGCGGTCCGCAGCACCGGCGCATACGCGGCGATTCGCCGCCAGTTCCGCGCCGCCGTCGGCAAGTTCGAGGGCGTGCAGGAAGCGCTCGGCCGCATGGGCGGCAACCTGTACGTGATGGACGCCGCGCGCCGCCTGTCCGCGCTGGCGGTCGACCTCGGCGAAAAGCCGTCGGTCATTTCGGCGATCGCCAAATATCACATCACCGAGCGAGCGCGCAGCGTCATCAACGACGGCATGGACGTCGTCGCCGGCAAGGGTATTTGCATGGGGCCGTCGAATTTTCTGGCGCGCGCGTATCAGCAGATGCCGATCTCGATCACCGTCGAAGGCGCGAACATTCTGACGCGCTGCCTGATCATCTTCGGCCAGGGCGCGATCCGCTGCCACCCGTACGTGCTGAAGGAAATGACGGCGACGCGCGAGCCCGATCGCGCGAAGGCCTTGCGCGAATTCGACGCGGCCTTCTTCGGTCACGTGAACTTCACGGTATCGACCGTGCTACGCAGCGCCGTGTATGGGCTGACCGGCGGCGCGCTGATCGCGAAGCCGCGCCGCGCGTATGCGCCGCTGCAGGCGTACTACCGCGCGGCGACCCGTCTGTCGACCGTATTCGCGCTGCTCGCCGACGTGTCGATGCTGGTGCTCGGCAGCGATCTGAAGCGCCGTGAACGCATCTCGGGACGTCTCGGCGACGTGCTGTCGCAACTGTTGCTGATCTCGGCCACGCTGAAGCGTTTCGAGGACGACGGCCGTCAGCGGGACGACCTGCCGCTCGTGCGCTGGGGCGTCGAGGATGCGCTGTACAAGGCGCAGCATGCGCTCGACGGCGTGCTCGCGAACTATCCGAACCGGCTCGCCGCGACGCTCGTGCGCGTGCTTGCGTTCCCGCTCGGCCTGCCGCATCGCGAGCCGTCGGACCGCCTCGGCAGCGAGATCGCCGAACTGATGCAGACGCCCGGCGCCGCGCGCGAGCGGCTCGTCGCGGATTCTTACGTGCCGCATCCCGACGTCGACGCGCTCGGCTACGGCGAGCTCGCGTTCGCGCTGAATCCGCAGTTCACGCTAATCGAGCACAAGCTGCGCGACGCGGTCGAACAGGGCCTGCTCGAACCGCTGCCGCAAAGCCTGCCGCAGCTCGCCGCATGGACCGATGCGGCGCAACGCCAAGGCCTGATCGACGCCGACGAGCGGCGCGTGCTCGACGACTACGCGCGCTACGGCGCGCAGGTCGTCAAGGTCGACGATTTCCCGGCCGATTTCGACCTGCTCGCGAGCTTGCAACAGCGCAAGCAGGCGCTGGAAAAGGCGCTGGATCTGGCGGCCTGACGCGCGCGCTCACGCAGAAAAAACTACCGATGCGGCGCGGCAAACCGTACCCGAGTCACGCAACTCAAGGCACACTGACACACGTCCGGCGCCCCTGAAACATCGATGGGGCTGCCCGCGGCGCGTCCAGCGGAGCAACCGATAACATGAACGACTCCTACCTGAAGTTCGTCAACTCGCCGTTCGGCGGCCGCCTCGCGCGCTCGCTCGGCCTGCCGAAGCCCGAGGTGCTGCGACGCTACCGCGCGGACCGGCCCGAGTTCGACGGTCTGATCGCGATCGGCGCGGGCCGCGAGCCGCGCCTGTTCGACGCGCTCGCGAGTCTGATCGCCAGCATCGGCATGACGAGCGTCGCGCACGAAAGCGCCGGGCTGTGGGTGCCGCTCGCCACTCGCCACGGCCTGATGACCGGCCGCTTCGAGCCGGCCGAAGCCGGTGCGCCGGGCAAGCTCGCCGCGCTGCTGTTCGACGCGAGCGGTATCGACGACAGCAGCCAGTTCCAACCGCTGCACGGCTTTTTCCACGACACGCTGCGCTCGCTCGGCAAGTGCGGGCGCATCGTCGTGCTGGGGCGGCCGCCCGAGGCCTGCGCGCGCCCGCGTCAGTGGACCGCCCAGCGCGCGCTCGAAGGGCTCGTGCGCTCGCTCGGCAAGGAAGCGCGTCGCGGCATCACCGCGAACCTCGTGTACGTCGAGGACGGCTCGGAAAGCGCCCTCGACGCGACGCTGCGTTTCTTCCTGTCGCCGCGCTCGGCCTATGTGTCGGGTCAGGTGGTGCGGATCGCGGGCAGCCGCAACGAAGCGCCGCCGCCCCACGCGCCCGCGTTCGACTGGCGCCAGCCGCTCGCCGGGAAGCGTGCGCTCGTCACGGGCGCCGCGCGCGGCATCGGCGCTGCTATCGCGAGCGTGCTTGCGGCCGAGGGCGCGCATGTGATCGGCGTCGACGTTCCGTCCGCGCGCGACGCGCTCGATGCGACGACGCGTCAGCTGAACGGCAGCGCGCTCGCGTTCGACATCGCCGCGCCCGAAGCACCCGCGCAGATCGCAGCGGCGCTCGATGAGCTCGGCGTCGACATCGTCGTGCACAACGCCGGCATCACGAAGGACAAGACCATCGCGAGGATGACCGACGCCGCATGGCAAAGCGTGATCGACATCAATCTGAGCGCGCAGGAGCGCATCGACGACGCGCTGCTCGCGGGCGGCATCCTGTGTGATGGCGGGCGCATCGTCGCGGTGTCGTCGATCAGCGGCATCGCGGGCAATGCCGGCCAGACCAACTATGCGACCTCGAAGGCCGGCGTGATCGGCCGCGTAGAGAGTATGGCGCCGCAACTGCGCGCGCGCGGCATCACGATCAACGCGGTCGCGCCCGGCTTCATCGAAACGCAGATGACCGCGAAGATTCCGCTCGCGATCCGCGAGGCCGGCCGCCGCATGAACTCGATGAGCCAGGGCGGCCAGCCGGTCGACGTCGCGCAAACCATCGCGTGGCTCGCGCATCCGGGCTCGGCCGGCGTGACGGGCCAGGTCGTGCGCGTGTGCGGTCAAAGCCTGATCGGCGCCTGAACGGGAGCATGGGCATGGACGAACCGCGTGATCCGTTCGGCAGCCGTCATCTCGCACCCGCGCCGGGCGGCGACGGCGCGCGGCCGAAAACCGTCGTGATCGAAACGCTGCCCGCGCCGGCGAAACTGTACGGGCGCGCGCTGACGGGCATCGTCAAGCGCGGCCGCGAAGCGCGGCTGCCGCCGTTGCGGCTCGTGCGCCCCGCCGTCGTGCTCGAGCCCGGCCCCGCGTGGCGCTATGCGCGCGTGTGCGGCTTCATTCCCGAGCACGGCGTGCCGCTCACCTACCCGCATCTGCTGGCGTTTCCGCTGCATCTGCTGATGCTGACCGACCCCGCGTTTCCGTGGCCCGCGCTCGGTCTCGTGCATCTGGCCAATCACGTGCGGCTGCGCCGGCCGCTCGCCTACAAGGATCTGTTGCGCATCGAGGTCGAATTCGGCGCGCTGTTGCGTCACGACAAGGGCCAGGCGTTCGTCGTGCATACGCGCATCTATCGACGCGGCGAGGCGGTGTGGGACGGCGACAGCATCTATCTGAAGCGCGCGGTGCCGGCGCTCGGCCATCCGCTCGAAGCGCTGACGCTCGGCCCCGACGCGCTGCAACGGATCGCGCGCTGGCAGCTCGCGCCGCAACTGGGCCGCGACTACGCGAGCGTGTCCGGCGACTACAACCCGATCCACCTCAGCGCGTTGTCGGCGAAGGCGTTCGGCTTTCCGCGCGCGATCGCGCATGGCATGTGGACGCTTGCGCGCGCCGCGTCGTCGCTGCAGCCGCCGAAGCCGCTCGCCGAAGCGACGCTCGCCGCCGAGTTCAAGCTGCCGATGCTGCTGCCCGGCGAAGCGTCGCTGTGGAGCGCCTCGCCTTCGCTGATCGAGCGCGATCTCGAGGTGCGCGATCTCGCCGGGGTCAAGCCGCATTTGCGCGCGCGCATGCAGTGGCGGCTGCTGTGAGCCGCGAGCGCGCCGTTCGTGGCGTTTGCATCGTTTGCTTCCACCAATAATCTGGGTACGACCCAAGGAGCCGAGCATGTCCCACCCGCAACCCGCCGTGCGCCGTGTCGCCGTCATCGGGGGCAACCGGATTCCGTTTGCGCGCTCGAACACCGCGTACGCGAGCGCATCGAATCAGGACATGCTGACCTTCACGCTGCAAGGGCTGGTCGATCGCTACGACCTGCACGGCGTGCGTCTTGGCGAAGTCGCGGCGGGCGCGGTGATCAAGCATTCGCGCGACTTCAACCTGACGCGCGAGTCCGTGCTGTCCACCACGCTCGCGAAGGAAACCCCCGCCTACGACGTGCAGCAGGCCTGCGGCACCGGCCTCGAAGCCGCGATCCTCGTCGCCAATAAGATCGCGCTCGGGCAGATCGACGCGGGCATCGCGGGCGGCGTCGATACCGCGTCCGATGCGCCGATCGGCGTCAACGAGCGGATGCGCAAGATCCTGCTCGAAGCGAATCGCGGCGAGAGCACCGGGCAACGTGTTGCCGCGCTCAGCAGGCTGCGGCCCGGCATGTTCTTCAAGCCGCTGTTGCCGCGCAACGTCGAGCCGCGCACGGGGCTGTCGATGGGCGAGCATTGCGAGCTGATGGCCAAGCGCTGGAACATCTCGCGCGAGGCGCAGGACGTGCTCGCGTACGAGAGCCATCGCAAGCTCGCCGAGGCGTATGCGCGCGGCTTCGTCAACGATCTGATGACGCCGTACAAAGGCCTCGCGCGCGACAACAACCTGCGCGCCGACCTGTCGCTCGAAAAGCTGTCGAACCTGAAGCCGGTGTTCGACCGCGACGCCGGCACGCTGACCGCCGGCAACTCGACGCCGCTGACCGACGGCGCATCCGCGGTACTGCTCGCGAGCGAAGCATGGGCGGCCGAGCGCGGCTTGCCGGTGCTCGCGTATCTGAGCTGGTCGGAAACCGCGGCGGTCGACTTTTTCGACAAACAGGAAGGCCTGTTGATGGCGCCCGCCTACGCGGTGCCGCGCATGCTCGCGCGCGCCGGCCTCGCGTTGCAGGACTTCGATTTCTATGAAATCCATGAAGCGTTCGCGGCCCAGGTGTTGTGCACGCTCGCGGCATGGCAGGATGACGAATATTGCCGCACGCAGCTTGGCCTCGCCGGCGCGCTCGGGTCGATCGATCGCACCAAGCTCAACGTGAACGGCGGTTCGCTCGCGACCGGCCATCCGTTCGCGGCGACGGGCGGACGTATCGTCGCCGCGCTCGCGAAGATGCTGGCGCAGCTCGACAAACCGGCTGGCGGCGCACGCGGGCTGATCTCGATCTGCGCGGCGGGCGGCCAGGGGGTCGTCGCGATTCTGGAACGCTAGCGCGGCAGCGGATACCAACATCTCAGGAGCAACCGATGATCGAGCCCACCCAGGCGCAGCAGCACGTGCCGGATCCAGGCGGCACTCAGGTGCCAAACCCGGTGCCAAACCCGGCGCCAAGCCCGGCGCCAAACCCCGCGCCGAACACCGACGGCATCTGGTATGCGTCCTACCCGGACGACGTGCCGCGCGACATCGACGTCACGCAATACGAATCGCTCGATCAGTTCTTCGACGAATGCACCGCGCAGTTCCGCGAGCGCGTCGCGTACGTCAGCGTCGGCGCGAGCCTGACGTACGGCGAGCTGGCCCGCAAGGCGAGCGCGTTCGCGGCCTACCTGCAAAGCATCGGCGTGGAGCCCGGCGAGCGCGTCGCGATCATGCTGCCGAACACGTTCCAGTACCCGGTCGCACTGTTCGGCACGATCAAGGCGGGGGCCGTAGTCGTCAACGTGAATCCGCTCTATACGGTGCGCGAACTCGCGCACCAGCTAAAGGACAGCGGCGCGCAGACGATCGTCGTGTTCGAAAACTTCGCGAAGACGCTCGAAGACGCGTTGCCCGGCACCAGGGTGCGCAACGTGATCGTGACCGGCCTCGGCGATCTGCTCGCCGACGGCGTGAACCTGAAGGGCCACCTGCTCAATTTCATGCTGCGTCACGTGAAAAAGATGGTGCCCGCGTACCAGCTGCCGCAGGCTGTGCCGCTGCTGAAAGCGCTTTCGATCGGTTACGCGCGGCCGCACACGCCGGTGCGCGCGAGCCACGAAGACATCGCGTTCCTGCAATACACGGGCGGCACCACCGGCGTCGCGAAAGGCGCGATGCTCACGCACCGGAACATCATTGCCAATCTGTTGCAAGCGAAGGCCTGGGCCGCGGGGCAACTGTCCGGCGAAGGAGAAACGGTGCTCACGCCGCTGCCGCTTTATCACATCTACTCGCTGACCGTGAACGCGCTGATCTTCATGGGGCTCGGCGGGCGCAACATCCTGATCGCGAATCCGCGCGACATGAAGCGCGTGATGATGATCCTGCGTCACGAAAAATTCACCGGCATGACCGCGGTCAACACGCTCTATAACGCGTTCCTCGACAACGAGGAATTCTGCCGGCGCGACTTCTCGGACCTGAAGCTCGCGATGGCGGGCGGCATGGCGACGCAGAAGAGCGTCGCGGAGCGCTTCAAGGCGGTGACGGGCAAGCCGATCGTCGAAGGCTACGGGCTGACCGAGTGCTCGCCGATCGTGTCGATGAATCCCGTCGATCTGCGCGACTTCGAAGGCTCGATCGGCTTGCCAGCGCCGTCCACGCAGGTGCGCTTCAGGAAAGACGACGGCAGCTGGGCCAATATCGGCGAGGCGGGCGAGCTGTGCGTGAAGGGCCCGCAGGTGATGAAGGGCTACTGGAACCGTCCCGACGAAACCGCGAAGGTGATCGACGACGACGGCTGGCTCGCAACCGGCGACATCGGCGTCATGGACTCGCGCGGCTTTATCCGTCTGATCGATCGCAAGAAGGACATGATCCTCGTGTCGGGCTTCAACGTGTATCCGAACGAAATCGAGGATGTGATCGCCGCGCATCCGGACGTGCGCGAAGTGGCGGCGATCGGCGTGCCCGATCCCGCGCAGGGCGAGCGCGTGAAGGTGTTCATCGTGCGGCGCACGCCGACACTGACCGCCGAGCAGGTGATCGCGTACTGCCGCAAGAATCTGACTGGCTACAAGGTGCCGAAGCTCGTGGAGTTTCGCGACGAGCTGCCGCAAACCAATGTCGGCAAAATTCTGCGCCGTGCGTTGCGCGACGAGGAACTCGCGAAACAGGGGTCTGCCTGACGGGAATAAACATTGCTTCAATGCGTTATAGCTTTGTTGCCTGGCGTTATTGCCTTGCATGTTGCATGAGCGGCCGCGTCACTTTCTGGAGAAATTCATGAAGCACCGCATGTCCGCCCGTTCGCATCGTCTGCGACCCCGCTTGCGACCCCGCTTGCTGCCGGGTGCGCTGCTCGTCATGCTCGCCCTGCTTTCGGGACCGATGGCGTTCGCGCAGAACGACGACCGTCCGCCCCCGCTCGACACCGCGAGCGCCGTCAAGCCGCCCACCACGCCGCCCGCGCAGGTCGGCAAGCTGACGCTCGACCAGCAGGTCAAATGGCTGCGCGCCGCGCAGCAAAGCGGCACGCTCGAAAAACTCGACGACGCGCAACTGGTCGCGCTGTTCAAGTCGCTCGATCCGCTGACGCTGCCGCGCTATATCAAGGAAGGTCCGAACGGCTACCCGTCGTACGAATTCACGATGTCGCGCTCCGAGCGCATTCGCGGCATCTGGCCCGACAAGCCCGATCACATGCTCGTGCGCGTCGCGCACGACCCGCTGCGCATCTACGCCAAGTGGCTGCCCGACGGCGCGCACGCGGGCCAGGAAATCATCTACGACGAGTCGAAACGCAGCGACGAAACGTTCGGCCACCTCGGCGGCATCATGAACGTGATGCCGTTGTGGACGTCGCTGACCGGCGCGCTCGCACGCTCGCAATCGAATCACAGCGTGCGCGATCTCGGCACCGAGTACGTGGCCGACCAATACCTGAATGAAGGGAAAAAATACAGCCAGACCGGCTTGCCGCGTTCGGTGCAGATCGAAGTGAAGACGATCGACGATGTGCGCGTCGTCGCGTTCACGTTCGAAACACCGGTCGGCCAGCCGCAGTTCTACGCGAAAAAGGAAACGCTCGGGCTCGATTTGCGGCATCCGTTCTTTCGCACCATCGAGTCTTATGACAACGACGGCAAGATTTTCGAGCAGATCGTGTTCGAGAGCATCACGCCGAAGACGTTCGACGATTCGACCTTCGATCCGAGCAACAAGGACTATAAGTTCTAGCCGGGTTCTAGCCGCGCCCGCTGCGCGGCGTCAGCGCGAAGGCCACGTGGGCGGGTTGCGCAAGCAGCCCCTCGCGCGCTTCGTGACGATGCTCGACGAAGCGTCCGGTGCCGAGCGCGAGGTGTTGCAGCACGAAGTAGTCGGACGCGCGCGTGAAGCCGATCAGCGCGGGCATCGCGTGCGGGGTCCGGCCGTCGTCTAGCAAAGGCGCGAGGGTGGTGAACCACAGCGCGCCGGCATCGTCGCCGGTTTCGAAGGTCGGCAACCGCAGGTGCGCGGCATAGCGCGCGAACGACGCGCCGCATCCGAGCGTCGAGTCGACGATCGCGAACGCGCGCGCATCGTCGGCGCACGCGGCGGCTCGCGCGAGCCACGGCCATGCGCCGCCCGCCGCCGTCGCGAGCCATGCACCGGTGAGCATGAAAGTGCGTCGATCCATTGGCGTGTACGTTCCATTCACGCGTTGTTCACGCGTTGTTCACGCGCTTGTTCACGTATAGCCTCGCCGGTCGCGCCACGCCGCCGGCCAGATGCCCTGCTTGCCCGGCGCGAGAATGCCGTTCGGGTCGAGCGCATCCTTCAGCGTTTCCGCGAAGCGCAGCGACGCACCGTCGTTGAAGCTGTATTGCGCGGCCGCGAAATCCATATACGCGAGATGCGCGCGGTATTCGCCGTAGCCGGCCGCGCGCGCGTCGCTCATCAGCGAGCGCAGCAGTTCGCCGGCCTGCTCCACCTGGTTCGCGTCGTTGCGGTCGAAAATCGCCGCGAAAATGTGATGCAGATGCCGCGTACCTGCCGTGAAGCCGCCGTAGTAGTCGAAGCCGTATTCGGCGGCGCGTGCTTTGACCATCGTGTACTGGCGCATCGCGTCGCGCCCGGTCGCCGGACAGATCGGCGCGAAGTCGACGTGCGCACCCGCGCCGCCGCGCCAGTCGAGCATGCGAAACGCCGTCATCGCGGGAATGCCGGCCATGTTGCGGTCGCCGCCGCCGCTCGGCTGCGCGTCGCCCGCATAACGCGCCGCCGCGAGCCGCGCATCCGGCACCCGCGCGAACGCGCGTTCGATCAGCGCGTAGCGCGCGTCGATCAGTTCGGGCGTGCCGTATAGCGCGAAATGAAGGTTCCAGCGGCCGACGCCGAGTTTGTCGAGCATCGCCTGCACCGCGCTCTCGGGCATCGCGCCCGCGCCGACGTACCACTGCCGGCGTGGCGACAGGCCCGCCGCGCGCCGCAAGCCGCCCTCGATCACCGCGTGATTGCGGATCGTGCCGTCGAGCCGCAACGGCCGCAGAGTCTCGACGATCGACTCCAGATCGGCCTCGCGGCGAAACTGGATTTCGCCGAGCAGATACGCGGGCGGTGCGGGCATCAGCCACACGCCGAGCTTGGTCACGATGCCGTAGTTCGACTGCATGAACAGGGTATCGAACGACGGCCCGTAGCCCGGCTGATACAGCTGCCACGCAGTGCCGATCTCGACGCCGCCCATGCCGGTGCGCAGCAGGTCGCCGTTGGCGAGCATCACCTCCATCCCGCATTGCGTGGCCGCGTGGTCGCCGTAGTCGGTATAGCCGAAGCCGCGCTCGAGCGTATTGCCGACCACGCTGCCCCAGCCGGCGGCCGGTGGATCGACCCACAGCTTGTAGCCCTTGTCGCGCAGATGCGCGTACAGATCGAAATAGCTGACGCCGGGTTCGACGAGCGCATAGGCGAGCGTTTCGTTGACTTCGAGAATGCGGTTCATGCGCTGCAAGTCGAGCACGACCGACCCGGTCAGACGCGGCGCGGCGCCGCCGTACGCGAAGTTGCGCCCGGTCGACACCGTCCACAGTGGAATCCGGTACTGATTGGCGACGCGCAGCACCGCGCGGATTTCATCGACCGACGCGGGCAGCACCGCGGCGCTCGCGGCAAACGCACCCGGCTCGCCGGGCGCGAACGGATCGATATAGACGGCGAGGCCGGCGTCGGAACTCAGCACGTGCGCGCCCCCGACGATCGCGCGCCAGCCGGCAAGCGCACGGTCGAACTGCGCGGCGGTCAGGTTGGGCGGCAGCGTTGGGGGCAAGGCGTCTCCTTGTCGGTCGGGTAAGCCGAGGGTGCGGTCCCGCATGGCAGCAGCCATGCGTGCGTGGCCGCCAACGGCCTTTACGACACGCTACCGCCCGCTACTGCTGCCACGTCTCTGGCTTACCGCCGAGGTCGCTGCAAACGTCGATCGCGATCTCGCGCAGCTTGCCTTCCGCGATCGCGCCGGACAGCGCGTAGCCCATGCGGTCGCTGATCCAGTAGAAGGTGCGGCGGTTGCCGTCGCGAAACAGGCGGAACGCGGTTTCGTCGCGCGTGACGCCCGTCACGTACAGCGTCAGGCGCGCGCCGTCCTGGTTTTCGTACATGAACTGCGCGGCCGGCCCGGCCTCGCCGGGCAGCAGCCGGCCGCCCACCAGCGAATAACCATACTCCTGCAGCGACGGCACCGACAGCGGACGATTCAGCCGCTTCGACAGCCACGCGATCAGATGCTCCTCTTCGCTCGCCGCGACTTCGACCGGATGACGCCGCTCCGGCGAGTACACCGCGTACGCGACATCCGCGCGCTGCGCAAAACCGGGCGGCTGGCCGCCGAAGCCGCTCCACGCGCCGCCGCTCAGCCGCGGCGCGAGCGGGCCGAGCACCAGCGCGAGCCCCGCGCCGGCCGCGAGCCAGCAGGCGGCGAGACCCGCGCGCTGCCACCACGGCCGCGCACGCCGCACCACGATAAACGCGGGCTCCTCCGCCTCCGCGGGCTGGCTGCGTGCGTAGCGTCGCTCGCCCGATTCAGCGGCTTGCTGCTCAAAGTCGGCCCCGTGCCCCGCTTGCGCTTGCCATGCATCGCTGCCCGGCACGCCGCACAGCGCGCGCAGCGCCGCCTTCTGCGCGCGCCACGCCGCGACGCGCGCGGCGGCCTGCGGATGCTGGCGAAGCTGAGTTTCGACCGCGGCGCGCTGCTCATCCGTCAATTCGCCGTCGACATAGGCCGACAGCGAGCGCAGATCGGGCTCGTCGGGCAATCCGGATTCGGGGTTATCGTTGTTCATTCTCGGTTTCTCACCACTTTCAGCGGCGCTACTTTGTGCGCCGTCCGCGGCGCACGTGGCTGCGGTCCGTGCATTGGCCCCGGTGGCTCCTCGCACAGCAACGCGCGCATATGCTCGCGCGCCCGCGACAGCCGCGACATCACTGTACCGATCGGCACCCCCAATGCACTCGATGCCTCCTGGTACGACAATTCCTCCACGCACACCAGCAGCAGCACTTCACGCTGCTCGAGTGGCAGGCAGTACAGCGCGCGCTGCACGTCGCGCAGTACCAGACCGTCGACCTCGCCGTGCGGCGCCTCGAGATTGCGCCACGGCGCGCTTTCCTCGTCGACGGCGATCTCGCGCCGCCCGCGCAGTTGGTCTATATACAGATGCCGCAGGATCGTCAGCAACCACGCGCGCAGGTTGCTGTTCGGCCGGAATGCCGACCAGCGCGCAAGCGCGCGCTCCGCCGTATCCTGAACGAGATCGTCGGCCCAGGCGCGGTCGCCCGTCAGTGCGCGCGCATAGCGGCGCAGCTGGGGCAGCCACGCGATCACTTCCGATTCGAAGGTCACCCGGTGTGCCAGGCCCGGTCGCGGCTCTAGTAGCCGCCGCTGCTGTTGCTGTTGCCGCTCGAGCTCGACGCGGCGTTGTCGGTGTCGGCCGCGTGAGCAAGGGAGCCGCACGCGAGCGCGAGCAGGACGAAGAGCGCTGACAGAATACGGGATGCTTTCATCATGTTGAATCTCCTCGCGGATGCCCAGCGCGCGATCGACCGACGGGCGCGGCGGGCGGTGGGCGGCAGGCAGCGCAGTGCGGTGCTGCCATACTGGGCTTAACGCTGCGACCGCCTGGTTTATTCCACCGCGGTCGTGGCGCCGTGTCGCTGCGCTGCGGTTGCACTGCTTTCTCCGGAATTTTTGGCTTTTTTCGGGCGCTTCGACGCCGCCGCGGGTGCTCGCGCAGCACACCACTATGTTCTTCCTTTTCCGCCAACCTTGCCGGCAATGCCTGGAGAGACCGGAAGAAGACGCCATTGACCAGCAGATTCGTAACTCAACGTTACAGTCTCGCGGTATCGGATGCTTACGGGCTCACAAGCCGTTATAGTGGACGAAGTTCGCCCCGTCGACGCGTGCTGCCCCCGCCTGGAACAGAAAGGGTAGAATCGCGGCGAACCACCGTCTATCTAACCTGAATTGTCCATGGCTTCCGCAGAATCGCATCCGCAAAACGACTTCATGAACGCCGCGCGCAAGGAACGAAAGCGCGTCGAGATCTATCTGGTCAACGGCATCCGCCTGACCGGATGCATCGAGTCGTTCGATCAGTACCTGGTGATGCTGCGCACGCCGGTTGGCCTGCAAGGCATCTACAAGCGCGCGATCTCCACGATCCAGCTCGATACCGGCACGCGGCCGGCGCCGCGCACGGGCCGAACGTCGCATGGCGAACATGGCGCGCGCGGTCCGCATGGTTCGCGCGAACATCGCGAGCCGCGCGAGGGACGTGAACCGTATGGCGCGCCGGCGGCGGAACGCGCGCCGGGCGAGCGCAGCGGCAACTCCGAGGGCCCGGTCGTTGTCACGCGGCGGCGGCGTCTATTCGGCACCGGCGGCGAAGGCGGCAATCATGGCGGCAACCACGGCAGCGGCAGCCCCGGCGGCAATCAGGAATAAATACGAAGAAGCGGTAACGCCCGCGCCTCGCTAGTCCGCCGACAGACCGAGGCGCTGCAGAATTTTCTCCAGTTGGATCAGCTGCCGCTCGGTCAGCTCGAAACTCCCCTTGACCGCCAGCACGCGGCGCCGACGTAGCCGGCGTCGAACAGGTGCAGCGCCGGTTGCCGCGTCGCCCAATCCAGGTGTTCCAGTTCGGCGTCCACGACGTGGGCTGCGAGCACTCGTCGCGTAGTCGCCGGCTTTCCCGTTCATGTGGTTCGCTGTCTGATGGATCGATGGAGGTGTCGCTTGCGGCAAAAGCGCGGCTCAAGCGCGGCTCAAGCGCGGCTCAAGCGCGGCTCAAGCGCGGCCGGGACACTCGGAGCACGAATCGATGCGGGCCGGTTTCAAACGACGCGCGTGCGCGATTCGGCCGACGTTCGTCGATAGCCGCAATGCGCTATGCTGAATCATTGATCCTCTACCGATGGAGCGCGCCATGACCAGCAAAAGCCAGCATGCCTCCCGGCCTGCGCGCACGCGCCGGACACCACCGACGTCCGCCGACAGGCGGCTCGATGAAGCGCTGATGGAAAGCTTTCCCGCCAGCGATCCGATCGCCGTCGATCTGACGGAGCCGTTTCGCGAGCGAATGCGCAAGACTCAGGCGGATACGCGCAAGCGCCATTGAAGTCGCGCCGTCTTGGGTCGCACGGCGGCGCGGCAGCCAGCCATCGTGGCTTGCGAACAATGTCGAGTGGAAATGCCGAAAAGCCCGGCGGCCAGAGTGCGAGGCGCGGGTTGGCAGGTGCGGAAAGCACCCATCAGACTTAACGACGGCAACGCCCGCGGACGGGACGGACGGCGCATCGGTTTGCGCGCCGTCCCGCCCCTCCACCGAGGCTCACATCGTCGTGCTCAATGCAGCGGCAAGCCGCTCTCGAGCTGACGCTGCAGGTTGCGGACCTGACGCTGCGCGACGCGCAACTGATCCTGCGCGGCGGCCTTCTGCTGCGCCAGTTCGGTCGCCTCGGCGCGCTTCTGCTCCTGCTGGCTCGCGACGATGCTCTGCTGCTGACGCGCGACGTCGAGGTCGGCCTGCAGCCGGCTCGCGCGTTCCTGCGACAACGCGACCAGGCGCTGCGTGAACGCCTTCTGCGCTTCGAGTTGCGTACGGCGGATCTCAACGTCCGACAACTGCATCGTCTGCCGCGCGAAATCCTTGTAGATCAGCTCGGCGCGCCCGGCGTCCTGCGTCTTGATCACGCGCCAGAAGTTTTTCTGTTGGAACAGCGCGACGTAGTAGGTCATCTCCTTGCCGTAGAACAGCAGGCTCGCGCCATAGCTGCCGTTATACGTGGTGCGCAATTCGCTCAGATCCGAGCCGTGGATCATCTGCTGCAATTCAGCCACGTTCCCGGTGGCGGATTGCCGGCTTTCATCCGGCGTCAGCGCAGTGGTCTCTGCCTGGCCGCCCTGCGACGTGTCGGTTGGCGCGCTCGTGGGACCCGGCTGGGACACGATCGTACCGCTCGCATCACTGTTCTGCAGAGCCTGTGCATTCGCGCCCTGAAGAGCCCCCATTACGATGCATGCGGCCAGAGCAATCTTTCGTAGCTTTGACTTTCGGTCCATGTGACACCTGTTGAACAGATCTTGTTTTAGTAGGAAACGGGGAATTATTACTCAATTTCGCGAGTTCCGGGCTCTTCCTCGAAAATATGGCAGTTGCGCGTTTGCTCCCTTGGCGGCGCGGTACTACAGCCTCGATCTTTTCGTCGCGAAAGCGGTCATGGATGCGCTGGTGGACAGCGCATCAACGCGAGGCTCTTCCGAATAGCTGAATTGACACACCTCCGAAGTACCGCGTGCCGATTAGAAGCTCCTCTATCAAACGGCGCATGCACTTTCGCGTATTCTGCGCTGGCGATGCAAACGGCACGCCGTTAGCATCGTCCCGCATCGCGAAGACCGGTGCCGCAGATCCGACCACGATGCCCATAATGCCGCGCGACCACGATCGCGCCGTCTCATATCAAGGAGGAAGGTAATGACTCTATTCGCTCAACGTGCGCGCGCGCTCGCGCTGCGCACCGCCCGTCACGCCGCGCTCGCCGGCGCCCTGCTCGCCAGCGCCGTGACCGCGATGGCGCAGACTGAGACACCGATCGGCACGTGGCAAACCATCGACGATCATACGGGCCAGCCGAAAGCGCTCGTGCAGATCACACAAGACGCCAATGGCGAATTGAACGGCAAGGTCATCAAGGGTCTCGGCGCGAACGACCAGCCGGATCGCCGCTGCAGTGCATGCACCGACGCGCGCAAGGACCAACCGATCCTCGGCATGACCATCATCAACAGCATGAAGAAAGATGGCGACGCGTGGGATCATGGCCAGATTCTCGATCCTGAAAACGGCAAGGTCTACAAGTGCAAGATGCATCTCGAAGACGGCGGCAACAAGCTCGTGGTGCGAGGCTATATTGGCGTCGCGCTGCTCGGCCGCTCGCAGACGTGGATCCGGCAGCAGTGAGCTTCGACGTGGGGCCCATGTGCGGCGCCTCGCACATTGCCTGAATGAGCGCCTCATGCCGCAACGATGGCACGCTCAGCCCCAGCAGGTACAGCATAAAAAAACGGCCGGCGATCAACAATCGCGCGGCCGTTCTTCATTGGGGCAAGTTGTTTGCGAGGGTCATGCTGCCTGCTTGAACGATGCAGCGTAACCTAACGGCGTCGCCGGCACCGACGTGGCGGGCGGAACACGGAACGCCGCGGCTGCGCGGCGGGCCGCGGCGCGCTTGTGCTGCGCGCTCGCGTGCGTGCGCATACGCGCTTCCATCAATCTGCAGAGATCTTCGCTCGCGGTACCGAGCAGTTGTTCCGTGACGTGTTTGAGCACGCCCGATTGGTACCAGGACTTGAAGCGGCGATGACAGGTCTGATACGACGGGTAGCGGCGCGGCATGGTGGACCAGGTGGCGCCGCTATACATGACCCAAAGCACGCCGTTGAGCACTGAGCGGGTATTGGCAAGCGGACGGCCACGCATTTCGCTACGCGGCCGGAGTTCGGGCAGCAGTGGCGCAACGCGCTGCCATTCTTCATCGGTGATTTCGCGGTACGAGTTCATGCTTCCTCCTTTGTCAGAACAACGACAAAAGATAGCCAGTCACCCGCGCGCGGAATATAAGACCACTCCGATTCCTAAAAACTGTCGTACGCCGATGCTCAGGTTAGAGAAGTGTCGACGATCCGGCGAGGTGTATCGAGATACTCCTTCGACTGCATCTCGACGATTCGCGACACCGTCCGCGTGAATTCGTTGGCCATCGGGCCATCGACGTACAGCTCCTCCGGCGGCACCGCGGCCGACATCAGCAGCTTGACCTTGTGGTCGTAGAACACGTCGATGAGCCACGTAAAGCGGCGCGCTTCCGACGCCATGCGCACCGACATCTGCGGCACGTCCGACAGGATCACCGCGTGAAACCGGGTCGCGAGTTCAAGGTAGTCGTTTTGCGAGCGCGGCCCGCCGCACAGCGTCGCGAAGTCGAACCAGACGACGCCGTCCGCGCGGCGCAGCGCCTTCAGCTCGCGCTTCTCGATATGCAGCAGCGGACTTTCGTCGGGCACCGCGGCGAGGCGCGCGAAAGCGTCGCGTAGCGCCTTGCCGGCAGCGGCGTCCAGTGGCGTGTGATAGACCTCGACCTGGGCCAGCGTGCGCTGGCGATAGTCGATCCCCGCATCGACGTTGACCACGTCGAGCTTCTGCTTGATCAGCTCGATCGCGGGCAGCATGCGGTCGCGATGCAGGCCGTCCGGATACAGCGTGTCGGGCGCGTAGTTGGACGTCATCACGAACTGCACGCCATTCTCGAACAGCTTGTCGAGCAGGCGATACAGGATCATCGCGTCGGCGATGTCCGACACGTGGAATTCGTCGAAGCAGATCAGCCGATAGCGCTTCGCGATGCGGCGCGCGAGTTCGTCGAGCGGATCGGCGCGGCCCTTGAGTTCTTCGAGCTCGCGATGCACTTCGCGCATGAACTCATGGAAGTGCAGACGGGTTTTGCGGTGCAACGGCACGATCATGTAGAAGCTGTCCATCAGGAAGCTCTTGCCGCGGCCCACGCCGCCCCACATGTACACGCCGCGCGGCAGATCCGGGTGAATGATCAGCTTCCTGAACGCGTTCGAGCGGCGCGCCTTGTATTCGGTCCACTCTTCATAGCACCGCTGCAGGCGGTCGACCGCCGCGCGCTGCGCCGGATCGGATTGATAACCCCGCGTCTGCAGTTCTTTTTCGTAGTATTCGGTGACGTTCATCGTGTTGCAGCAAAAAGAAAGGCGGGAGGGAGTGAACCCCGCCCGCCTTTGGTGATGCCAAGGTTGCGTTTCGGTCGGGCGTGCGCGCTTACATGTTCAGCGCGCGCTTGTCGACGGCGAGTGCCGCTTCACGCATGACTTCCGACAGCGACGGGTGCGGATGGCAAATCCGGCCGATGTCTTCCGACGCCGCCTTGAACTCCATCGCCACCACGGCTTCCGCGATCAGGTCCGATGCGTTTGCCGAGATGATGTGCACGCCGAGCAGTTCGTCGGTCTTCGCGTCGGCGATCATCTTGACGAAACCGTCCGCCTTGTTGATGCCGAGCGCGCGGCCGTTCGCCATGAACGGGAACTGGCCCGTCTTGATCTCGCGGCCCTCGGCCTTCAGCTGCTGCTCGGTCTTGCCGACCCACGCGATTTCCGGCTCGGTGTAGATCACCCACGGAACGCAGTTGTAATCGATGTGCGGCTTCTGGCCGTCGATCACTTCCGCGACCATCACGCCTTCGTCTTCTGCCTTGTGCGCGAGCATCGGGCCACGCACCACGTCGCCGATCGCGTACACGTTCGGCACAGCCGTCGCGCAGTGGTCGTCGACGTCGATGAAGCCGCGCTCGTTGGCCTTCAGGCCGATCGATTCGAGGCCGAGGTTGTCGGTGTTCGGCACCCGGCCGACCGACACGATCAGGCGGTCGGCTTCGAGCGTCTGCGCGTTGCCGTCCTTGTCCGTGTAGGCGATCGTCACGCCGTTCGCGCCCGTCTTCACTTCGCCGACCTTCACGCCGACGTGGATGTCGAGACCCTGCTTCTTGAACTGCTTGGCCGCTTCCTTCGACAGCGCCTGGTCAGCCGCGCCGAGGAACTCCGGCAGCGCTTCGAGCACGGTCACGTCGGCGCCGAGACGGCGCCACACCGAGCCGAGCTCCAGACCGATCACGCCTGCGCCGATCACGGCGAGCTTCTTCGGTGCCGTGTCGAACGACAGTGCGCCTTCGTTGTCGGCGATCAGCTTGTTGTCGACCGGGATGCCCGGCAGATGACGCGCCTTCGAACCCGTCGCGATGATCACGTTCTTCGCGCTGACGACTTCTGTTTCACCCTCGCCGCTCACTTCGATCTGCACGCCGGCGTCGGTCTTGCCGGTGAACTTGCCGTGGCCCTTGAGCCACGTGATCTTGTTCTTGCGGAACAGGAATTCGATGCCCTTGGTCATCTTCTCGACGATGCCGTCCTTGCGGGCCATCATCTTCGAGATATCGACCGAGACGTTATCCACCGAGATGCCGTGGTCGGCGAGGTGATGCGACGCGTTTTCAAACTCTTCCGACGACGCGAGCAGCGCCTTCGACGGAATGCAGCCGACGTTCAGGCAGGTGCCGCCGAGCTTCAGCGCGCCGGCCGGGTTCTTCCACTTTTCGATACATGCGACGGTCTTGCCGAGCTGCGCTGCGCGGATGGCGGCGATGTAACCGCCAGGGCCTGCGCCGATCACGACGACGTCAAATTCTTTGGACATGACAATCCCTTTGATAGCGGAACGGCGCCGGACCACCCAAGGTGGCGCGCGCCGTTCCTGTACTGCGGAATGCGAGATACGTACTGACTAGATGGCGCCGGTTTGCGGATTCACAAGCCGGCGCGGTCCGAGCGGGGGCTTACAGGTCGAGCAGCAGGCGCGCCGGATCTTCCAGCGCGTCCTTCATCGCGACCAGCGACAGCACGGCTTCGCGGCCGTCGATGATACGGTGGTCGTACGACAGCGCGAGGTAGTTCATCGGGCGGATCACGATCTGGCCGTTTTCGACCACCGCGCGTTCCTTGGTGGCGTGCACGCCGAGAATCGCGGACTGCGGCGGGTTGATGATCGGGGTCGACAGCATCGAGCCGAACACGCCGCCGTTCGAGATTGAGAACGTACCGCCGGTCATTTCTTCGATCGACAGCTTGCCGTCCTTGGCCTTCTGACCGAACTCGGCGATCTTCTTCTCGATGTCGGCGAGGCTCAGCTGATCCGCATTGCGCAGGATCGGCACCACCAGACCACGCGGCGAACCGACCGCGATACCGATGTCGAAGTAGCCGTGATAGACGATGTCGTTACCGTCGATCGATGCGTTCACGAGCGGGAACTTCTTCAGCGCGTGAACAGCCGCCTTCACGAAGAACGACATGAAGCCGAGCTTCACGCCGTGTTCCTTCTCGAACTTGTCCTTGTACTTGTTACGCAGATCCATGACCGGCGCCATGTTCACTTCGTTGAACGTCGTGAGGATGGCGTTGGTTTGCTGCGACTCGAGCAGACGCTCGGCGATACGCGCACGCAGACGCGACATCGGCACGCGCTGTTCCGGACGGTCCTTCAACCACTGGTCGGCCGATGCCGGAGCCTTGACGTCCGGCAGCGACGGCTTCGCAGCCTTCGGTGCGGCAGCCGGAGCCGGTGCAGCCTTGGCAGCCGGAGCGCCTGCGGTCAGCACGTCGCCCTTGGTGATGCGGCCGTCGCGGCCCGTGCCGGCGACGTCGCCAGCGGCCAGACCCTTCTCGGCCATCAGCTTGCCGGCAGCCGGCGAAGCTGCGGTGTTCGAGCCCGTTGCGGCAGCCGCCGCAGTTGTCGACTGCGCCGCCGGCGCGGGAGCCGCTGCGGCGACCGGAGCCGGCTTGACTTCGGCTTCGACAGCGGCGGCGCCTGCGGTGCCTTCGGTGTCGATCTTCGCGATCACTTGGTCCGCCGTGACCGTGTCGCCGTCGTTCGAGATGACTTGCGCGAGCACGCCTGCTGCCGGAGCCGGCACTTCGAGCACGACCTTGTCGGTCTCGATTTCGATGAGGATTTCGTCCTGAGCGACAGCCTCGCCGGGCTTCTTCTTCCACTGCAGCATGGTCGCTTCCGAGACCGACTCGGAGAGCTGGGGAACCTTGACTTCAACAATAGCCATTATGAGTATCCTGAATACGTATCGGGTGACGGCGCTTCATCGCGACCGCCTGCGAACCACGAGCGCCGCGCCTGAATCTCATGGGATCGTTCGGCGCGGCGCGGGAAAACGCACTGCGTTTTCCCGGGCTCGTCTGTTTCTTTACTTGGCGAGCGACGCGCTCTTGAGGCGGCCGAAAGCGCCTTCGACCAGCGCCTTCTGCTGCTCGTAGTGCTTCGCGTAGTAGCCCACCGCAGGCGAAGCCGAAGCCGGACGGCCGCTGTACGCCAGCTTCTGCCCTTCCTTCATGCCTTCCTTCAGATGGTGCTCGATGTAGAACCACGGGCCCTGATTCTGCGGCTCGTCCTGCACCCACACCACTTCCGTTGCGTTGTCGTACTTCTTCATTTCCGCTTCGAACTGCTTGTGAGCGAACGGATACAGCTGTTCGATACGGACGATCGCGACATCGTTCACCTTCGCTTCGCGGCGATGCGCGACCAGGTCGTAGTACACGCGGCCCGAGCAGACCAGCACGCGCTTGACCTTCTTCGCGTCGATGGTTTCGTCCACTTCGCCGATCACCGGCTGGAACGAACCCTTCGCGAGTTCCGACAGATCCGACACGGCTTCCTTGTGACGCAGCAGCGACTTCGGCGTTGCGACGATCAGCGGCTTGCGGAACAGACGGATCATCTGGCGACGCAGCAGGTGGAAGATCTGCGCCGGCGTGGTCGGCTGTACGACCTGCATGTTGTGGTCTGCGCACAGTTGCAGGAAACGCTCGATACGCGCCGACGAGTGCTCCGGACCCTGGCCTTCGTAGCCATGCGGCAGCAGCATCGTCAGGCCCGACACGCGGCCCCACTTCACTTCGCCCGACGAGATGAACTGGTCGATTACGACCTGCGCGCCGTTCACGAAGTCGCCGAACTGCGCTTCCCACGCGACGAACGTATTCGGTTCAGCGGTCGAGTAACCGTATTCGAAGCCAAGCACCGCTTCTTCCGACAGCACCGAGTCGATCACCGTGAACTTCGCCTGACCTTCGGCGATGTTCTGCAGCGGCACGTAGGTGCCGTCGTTCCAGCGCTCGCGGTTCTGGTCGTGCAGCACCGCGTGACGGTGCGTGAACGTGCCGCGGCCCGAATCCTGGCCGGTCAGACGAACTGCGTAGCCCGATGCGACCAGCGATGCGAACGCGAGGTGCTCGCCCATGCCCCAGTCGAGCTTCGCTTCGCCGCGGCCCATCGCGCGACGGTCGTTGATCACGCGCTCGACGAGCGGGTGAACCTTGAAGTTTTCCGGGATCGTGGTGATGCGCTCGGCGAGGCGCTTCAGTTCCGCCAGCGGCACGGCCGTGTCGGCCGCGTCGGTCCACTTGCGGTTCAGGAACGGCACCCAGTCCACCGCGTACTTGCTCTTGTAGTTCGAGAGCACCGGGTCGACCGTGTGATGGCCTTCGTCCATTGCCTTACGGTAGGCCTTGACGAATTCCTCGCCTTCGTCGGCCTTGATGACGCCCTGCTGCACGAGCTTTTCAGCGTACAGCGCGCGCGTGCCCGGGTGCTTCGAGATCGTCTTGTACATCAGCGGCTGCGTGACCGCCGGGGTGTCCTGCTCGTTGTGGCCGAGCTTGCGGAAGCAGACGATGTCGACGACGACGTCCTTGTGGAACTGCATGCGGAAGTCGATCGCCATCTGGATGGCCAGCACGACCGCTTCGGGATCGTCACCGTTCACGTGCAGCACCGGCGCTTCGATCATCTTGACGACGTCCGAGCAGTACAACGTGGAGCGCGAATCGCGCGGGTCCGACGTCGTGAAGCCGATCTGGTTGTTGATGACGATGTGCAGCGTGCCGTGCGTGCCATAACCGCGCGTTTGCGCGAGGTTCAGCGTTTCCATCACGACGCCCTGGCCTGCGAACGCCGCGTCGCCGTGGATCTGCACCGGCAGCACCTGGACGCCGTTTTCGTCGCCGCGGCGGTCCATACGCGCCTTCGCCGAGCCCTCGACCACCGGGTTGACGATTTCGAGGTGCGACGGGTTGAACGCGAGCGACAGGTGAACCGGACCGCCTTCGGTCGCGACGTCCGACGAGAAGCCCTTGTGGTACTTCACGTCGCCGGCCGGCAGATCGTCGACGTGCTTGCCTTCGAATTCGGCGAACAGGTCGGCCGGCATCTTGCCGAGCGTATTGACCAGCACGTTCAGACGGCCACGGTGAGCCATCGCGATGACGATTTCCTGAACGCCGCGCAGACCGCCGTGACGCACGACTTCGTCCATCGCCGCGATGAAGCTTTCGCCGCCTTCGAGCGAGAAGCGCTTCTGGCCGACATACTTGGTGTGCAGGAAACGCTCGAGGCCTTCGGCGGCCGTCAGGCGGTTCAGGATGTGCTTCTTCTTGTCGTTGCTGAAGTTCGGCGTCGAGCGGATCGATTCGAGGCGTTCCTTCCACCAGCGCTTCTGTTCCGGATCGCTGATGTACATGTACTCGGCGCCGATCGTGCCGCAGTACGTGTCGCGCAGGGCTTTGACGATCTCGCGCAGCGTCGCGCGCTCGAAGCCGAAGTACAGATTCGTTGCGCTGAACTCCTGGTCCATGTCGGCTTCGGTGAAGTCGTAGAACGCGGGCTCAAGCTCGGGGATCGCGGGACGTTCGCGGCGCTTCAGAGGATCGAGATTGGCCCATTGCGAGCCGAGGAAGCGATATGCGCCGATGAGGGACTGGACGTAAACCTGTTTGCGGGCAGTTGCGAGATCTTCGCCGCCGGTAGCTGCGCGCGGCAGGAAGGCATTTGCCTTGGCGCGCTGTGCAAACGATTCGACGATCGGGCCGTGGGCCACGTCGTTGGCGTTGCTGCCATCCGATGCAGGTACGTTCTGCAACGCATCGAAATAGCTGCGCCAGGTCTCGGGCACTGACGCCGGATTATCGAGATACGCTTCGTACATTTCTTCAACGTACGGAGCATTGCCGCCGAACAGATAAGAGTTCGACTGGAATTGCTTCATCATTTTTACGCTCACCTTTCTTCGAGTTTCTCGAGAAATAGCGGGTTACAGAACCTTCCGCGACACGGCCTGACCGTTTAGCGGATTGCGCGAATCAAGTCTTGCTTGGAAGGACCTAAAACTTTGCACCCGGGAGCATAGCACAGAACGAATAGCCCAGATAGCGGACAGCACACGCGGCAAAGCCAGTGATGGCGGGCGTTTCGCGGGTGACGTGGTGCTTCTTCACAGCGCGCAATAGTGTTCTGTAGAAAATGAGAAGGCGAATTGTGCAATAGGTGTCTACACCTGTGCCGCCCGGACGGTGCCGGGCATGATGCAGCGCCACAAGTATCGATGCGCCGAAAACGAAAAAGCCACCCGAAGGTGGCTTCCGTTTCCTGCTATACAGACGGATTCGAAACCCGCTTATTCGCCGGCAACCTTGTTGCGGCTCGCGCTGCGGCGCTCATGTTCCTTCAGGTAGCGCTTGCGCAGACGGATCGACTTCGGCGTGACTTCGACCAGTTCGTCGTCGTCGATGAACTCGACCGCGTATTCGAGCGACAGCTGAACCGGCGGCACGAGACGCACGGCTTCATCGGTGCCCGACGCGCGCACGTTGGTGAGCTGCTTGCCCTTGATCGGGTTCACGACGAGGTCGTTGTCGCGGCTGTGAATGCCGATGATCATGCCTTCATACAGCGCCTCGCCCGGCGACACGAACATGCGGCCGCGATCCTGCAGCTTCCACAGTGCGTACGCGACTGCCGCGCCGTCGTCCTGGGAGATCAGCACACCGTTGCGGCGCTCGCCGACCGCACCTTCCTTGACCGGCTGGTATGAATCGAACGTGTGGCTCATCAGACCCGTGCCGCGCGTCAGCGTGAGGAATTCCGACTGGAAGCCGATCAGACCGCGTGCCGAAATACGGTACTCGAGACGCGTGCGGCCACGGCCGTCCGACGCCATGTCGAGCATTTCGCCCTTGCGGCGGCCGAGTTCTTCCATCACGCCGCCCTGGTGGGTGTCCTCCATGTCGACGGTCAGGTTTTCGTACGGCTCGTGCTTCTCGCCGTTGATTTCCTGCATCACGACACGCGGACGCGACACGGCCAGCTCGTAGCCTTCGCGGCGCATGTTTTCGACCAGAATGGTCAGGTGCAACTCACCGCGGCCTGCCACTTCGAACGTGGTTTCGTCGCCGGTATCGCGCACGCGCAGCGCGACGTTGTGGTTCAGCTCCTTCATCAGGCGATCGCGAATCTGACGGCTCGTGACGAACTTGCCTTCGCGGCCCGCGAGCGGCGACGAGTTGACGAGGAAGTTCATCGTCAGCGTGGGTTCGTCGACGGTGATCATCGGCAGCGCTTCCGGCTGTTCCGGCGAGCAGATCGTCACGCCGATGCCGACTTCCTCGATACCGTTGATCAGCACGATGTCGCCCGCTTCAGCCGAATCGACCTGGACGCGATCGAGACCCTTGAACGACAGCACCTGGTTGATCTTACGATTGAGGATTTCGCCTTCAGGGCCCGAGCGCACCGCGACGGCCATGCCCGGCTTGATGCGGCCGCGCGTGATACGGCCAATGCCGATACGGCCGACGTACGACGAGTAGTCGAGCGACGTGATCTGCAGTTGCAGCGGACCTTCTGGGTCGGCCGGGCGCACCGGCACGTGCTGAAGGATTGCCTCGAACAGCGGACGCATGTCGCCGTCGCGCACGTCAGGCGTAAGACCCGCATAGCCGTTCAGCCCCGATGCGTAGACGATCGGGAAGTCGAGCTGCTCTTCGCTCGCGCCGAGCTTGTCGAACAGGTCGAAGGTCTGGTTGATCACCCAGTCGACCCGCGCGCCCGGACGGTCGACCTTGTTGATCACGACGATCGGCTTCAGGCCGAGCGCGAGCGCCTTCTTCGTGACGAAGCGGGTTTGCGGCATCGGGCCTTCCACCGCGTCGACGAGCAGCAGCACCGAGTCGACCATCGACAGCACGCGCTCCACTTCGCCGCCGAAGTCGGCGTGCCCCGGCGTGTCGACAATGTTGATGTGCGTGCCTTCGTACTCCACCGCGCAGTTCTTCGACAGGATCGTGATGCCGCGCTCTTTTTCGATGTCGTTCGAGTCCATCACGCGCTCGGCGATCTGCTGGTTCTCGCGGAACGTGGCGGTCTGACGGAGGAGCTGATCGACGAGCGTGGTCTTGCCGTGGTCGACGTGAGCAATGATGGCGATGTTGCGTAGGGCGCGGGTCATAGGAAACCTGAAGACGGTTGAGTGCGCCGCTTGCTTATGCTGCTGGTTGAGGAGCCAAACCACGACAACAAGCCCAAAGCGCACTTTTGGGAACCCAAAATTATAGCACGCGCGGATGATCCTTTCTGGTATTCCCCGATAGACCGTACGCCCTCCGCGTCCCCGCTGACTTCGCGAATACCCGTCGCCCGCGCCCTACGCCGATCCGTACGGCATCTTACTTGAGCAGGAAATAATCCTTGCCTAAGCTGTATTTACGCTTGTCGTGTCAATCAACAGCCAGCTATACTAATGCCTAGTCAACCATTGCAATCGCACGAGAATCATGACGGAGCCGTCCAACGAACCCACGCCGGATCTCAGCGAGTATCAACTCGGCGAAAGCGTCGGTTATCTCATCTCGCGGGTGAAATCGACTCTGCACAATCTGGTTACGCAGCGCAGCATGGCCGAGCTCGGCATCACTAGCCAACAAGGCAGCATCCTGTTCATGGTGGCGAGCGGCAAATGCCTGCTCGCGGCCGAGTTGGCGCGTGAATATGGTATCGACGCAAGCGCCGTCACGCGCCTGATCGACCGGCTCGAAAAGCGCGGCCTGCTCACGCGGGTGCGCAGTAACGAAGACCGGCGCGTCGTGCGCCTCGCCTTGACGCCGGAAGGCAATGCGATCGCGGCCCGCATGCCGGCAATTTTCAACGGCGTGCTCGATACCCTGCTGAACGGGTTCACCCCGGAGGAAGTGGGCTTCCTGAAGAGCATGCTGCGCCGCGTGCTCGCCAATTCCGGCGAACACACGGGACTTTCCCGCGATGCCTCAAGCCATTCCGATAACAAATCGTAATAGCTTGCTTGCTGCATCCATCAATACATTCCACTCAAAGAAGAGTCGAGCGATGAAATCCCTTTCCCTGTCCGCGCCCGCGCTGTCGAGCCGGGCTGCTGTCGCCGCCGCGGTGACGGCGCTCGCCCTCACAGGCTGCGCGAACTACATCGGCGTCAAGAGCGACAAGCAGATCGCCTCGCCGACGCAGTATGAGTCGACGCAGAGTCTGCCCAACGAGGGCGGCCAGTGGCCATCGCTCGACTGGGCCAACCAGTTCGGGGACCCGCAACTGCCGAAGCTGATCGCGGAAGCGCTGGAGGGCAGCCCGTCGATCGCCCAGGCGCAGGCGCGGCTCGCGAAGGCTTCGTCGTATATCGAAAGCTCGCGCTCGGCGCTGTTCCCGAAGGCCGAACTAAGCTATTCGTGGACCCGCGAACTGTACTCGGCGAACGCCCTCTTCCCGCCTCCGTTCGGCGGCAGCTGGTTTAGCGAGAACAACGTGCTCGCGAGCGCCTCGTGGGATCTCGACCTGTGGGGCAAGAATCGTCAGCGCCTCGGCCAGGCCGTATCGCAGCAGAAAGCCGCCGAAGCCGACATGCAGCAGGCGCGCGTGACGCTCGCCGCGTCGGTCGCGAGCACCTACAACCAGCTCGCGCAACTGTATGCGTTCCGCGACATCGCCGCGCGTGAAATCGCGAACCGCCAGGACGTCGGCCGTATCACGGATAACCGCGTGACGGCCGGTCTCGACACCAACGTCGAGAAGCAGACCGCCGCCGGCAACATCGCGACGAGCCAGTCGAACCTGACCGACCTCGACGGCCAGATCACCGTCGTGCGCTACCAGTTGGGCGCGCTGCTCGGCAAAGGCCCGGACCGTGGCCTGCAGATCGACAAGCCGGTGCTCACCGGCGGCAACGTGGTCGCGCTGCCGGACAACATCCCGGCCGACCTCGTGGCGCGTCGCGCGGACATCGTCGCCGCGCGCTGGCAGGTCGAGGCCGCGATGCACGACGTCAAGGAAGCGAAAGCCGAGTTCCTTCCGGACGTGAATCTCGCGGCCGGCTTCGGCTTCGACGCCTTCGGCTGGGGCCGTTTCCTGACCTCGTCGAGCCGTCAGATCCAGTTCGGCCCAGCGATCCATCTGCCGCTCTTCGACGCCGGCGCGTTGCGCGCGCAGTTGAAGGGCCGCTACGCCGACTTCGAGGGCGACGTCGCGAACTACAACCAGACGCTGATCAACGCGCTGCAGGACGTGTCCACGCAGGTGTCGTCGATCCGCTCGATCGACCGCCAGGAAGGCGACGCCCAGCGCGCGCTCGAGGCGTCGAGCAAGGCGTATCAGCTGGCCGTGATCCGCTATAAGGCCGGGTTGTCGCCGCAACTGCAGGTGCTGACCGCGGACGACAACCGCCTCGCCGCCGAGCAGACGGTCACCGGTCTGCAGATGCGCCGCCGCAGTCTGCAGATCGGCCTGATCAAGGCACTGGGCGGCGGCTTCGACGCGACCCAGACCGGTCTCGTCGTGCCGACCGATGCTCCCGCATCGGCCAACGCCGCGAACCACGCCACGAGCACCGCCGCGAACTGAGCGAGACCGCCCGCGCCAACCCACACGCATACACACGAACACCCGAATAAACGACGACGTTCAAAAGAACCCGGAGCACATCAATGAGCACCCCCCAGCAGCCCGCCACTCCACCGCAAGCGGCCAACAACGGCAAACGCAAGCGCATGATGACGCTGCTCGTCATCGTGATCCTGATTGCCGCGGTCGCGTACGGCCTGTACTACTTCCTCGACGCACGCTTCCATGAAGACACCGACGACGCCTACGTGAGCGGCAACGTCGTGCAGATCACGCCGCAGGTCACGGGCACCGTGATCGCGGTCAATGCGGACGACACCCAGGTCGTCAAGGCCGGCGACCCGCTCGTCGTGCTCGACCCGGCCGACGCGCGCGTCGCGCTCGAACAGGCCGAGGCCAATCTTGCGCAGGTGGTGCGCCAGGTGCGTGGCCTGTTCGCCGACGACAGCCAGTACGAAGCGCGGGTCGCAGCGAGCCAGGCCGACCTGTCGCGAGCCCAGGACGACCTGAAGCGCCGGATGACGGTGGCGCAGACCGGCGCGGTATCGCAGGAAGAAATCTCGCACGCACGCGACGCCGTGAAGAGCGCACAAGCCGCGCTCGACGCCGCCAAACAGCAACTCGCGGCCAACCGCGCGCTGACCGCGAACACCACGATCGCCAGTCACCCGAACGTGCAGGCCGCCGCCGCGAAGCTGCGCGACGCGTACCTGAACCACGCTCGCAATACGCTGCCCGCGCCGGTCACCGGCTATGTCGCGAAACGCTCTGTGCAGGTCGGCCAGCGCGTATCGCCGGGCACGCCGCTGATGGCGATCGTGCCGCTGCACGACGTGTGGGTCGACGCGAACTTCAAGGAAGTGCAACTGAAGCACATGCGCATCGGCCAGCCGGTCGAACTGACGGCCGACGTCTACGGCTCGTCGGTGCCCTATCACGGCAAGGTGATTGGCTTCTCGGCCGGCACGGGCTCGGCGTTCTCGCTGCTGCCCGCGCAGAACGCGACCGGCAACTGGATCAAGGTCGTGCAGCGTCTGCCGGTGCGTATTTCGCTCGATCCGCAGGAACTCGAGAAGCATCCGCTGCGTATCGGCCTGTCGATGCAGGCTGACGTGAACATCAAGGACGACACCGGCGGCCAGCTCGGTCAGGCGCCGTCCACGGCTTACCAGACCAACGTCTTCGACAAGTACGGCGCGGAAGCCGACGCGGAAATCGCGCGCATCATCGCGGAAAACGCTGGCCAGAACGCGAACGGCGGCGCGCAGAAGTCGACCGGCGCGAGCGCCGCGGCCGCCACGAAACCGGCAGCCCACAAGAGCTAAGGCTCCGCCCGACGATTCCTAGAAGGCTCTTTTAATGGCTCAGGCTCAGGCGCAAGTCCCTCACCCGCCGCTCGAGGGCGCGCAACTGGTGATCGGCACCATCGCGGTGTCGCTCGCCGTGTTCATGAACGTGCTGGACACGTCGATCGCCAACGTGTCCATCCCGTCGATTTCCGGCGACCTCGGCGTGTCGTCCGACCAGGGCACCTGGGTGATCACGTCGTTCGCGGTGGCCAACGCGATCTCGGTACCGCTGACCGGCTGGCTCACCGACCGCATCGGCCAGGTGCGGCTGTTCATGGCGTCCATCGTGCTGTTCGTGCTGTCGTCATGGATGTGCGGGCTGTCGCCGAACCTGCCGTTCCTGCTCGCGTCGCGCGTGCTGCAAGGCGCGGTGGCCGGCCCGATGATCCCGCTGTCGCAGACGCTGCTGCTCGCGAGCTATCCGCGCGCGAAGGCGCCAATGGCGCTATCGATGTGGGCGATGACCACGCTGATCGCGCCGGTTGCCGGTCCAATTCTCGGCGGCTGGATTTCCGACAACATCTCGTGGCCGTGGATCTTCTACGTCAACATTCCGGTCGGCGCGGTCGCGGCCGCCGCGACGTGGATGATCTTCCGTAACCGCGACTCGGTGATCAAGAGGGCGCCAATCGACGGCGTCGGCCTCGGTCTTCTGATCGTCTGGGTCGGCTCGCTTCAGGTCATGCTCGACAAGGGCAAGGACCTTGACTGGTTCTCGTCGACGACGATCGTCGTGCTAGCGCTCGTCGCGGTGATCGCGCTCGCGTTTTTCATCGTGTGGGAGCTGACGGCCGAGCATCCGGTGGTTGACCTGTCGCTGTTCAGCCGGCGTAACTTCACCGGCGGCACGATCGCGTTGTCGATCGGCTATGGGCTTTACTTCGGCAATCTCGTGCTGTTGCCGCTGTGGCTGCAGACCGATATCGGCTACACCGCGACCGAAGCGGGACTCGTGATGGCGCCCGTTGGCGTGTTCGCGATCCTGTTGTCGCCGATCACCGGCAAGGTGTTGCCGCGCACCGATCCGCGCTATATCGCGACGCTGTCGTTCCTGATTTTCGCGCTGTGTTTCTGGATGCGCTCGCGCTATACGACGGGCGTCGATACATACTCACTGATGCTGCCGACGCTGATTCAGGGAATCGGCATGGCCGGCTTCTTCATTCCGCTCGTGTCGATCACGCTGTCGGGCTTGCCGGGCCATCGGATTCCGGCGGCCTCGGGGCTGTCGAACTTCGTGCGGATCATGTGCGGCGGTATCGGCACGTCGATTTTCCAGACCGCGTGGGATCACCGCACGATCATGCATCACGCACAACTGACCGAGCAGGCCAACGCTTACAACCCGGTGTTTGGTCAGTCGATTCATCAGATGGGCGCAGCGGGCCTGGATCAACAGCAGACCTATGGTCTCTTCAATACCATGGTCACGCAGCAGGCGGCGCAACTCGGCGTGAACGATCTGTTCTTCATTTCGGCCGGTATTTTTGTCGCGCTGATCGCGCTGATCTGGATCACGCGGCCGGAACGGGCGGGTGGTGACTCGGGAGCGGCGGCGGCCGCGGCGCATTGAGTGGGTTGTTCGCGGTGTTGCTTGAGTTCGACCCGCTCCACTGTAGGGCATAAAAAAGCGGGATCGCACGACGGCGTTCCCGCTTTTTTATTGTCTGCGCCGTGCTGGCAAAACGGCGGCCTTTAGCTCTCCGTCGTCACGACCAGACGTTCGGGTGCGAGCACGCCTTCGCCCGGTTTCGCGACCCCCAGAAGCCGCCCTTGCGCCGAGTACACCCTCACCCGCGGGGCATTCACGGCATCGGCGGCGATCGTCAACGACGACAGCTTCAGGCGCTGGCCGTGCAAGAAGCGACGCGTGTCGTCGTCGTTCAGCGTGACCTGCGGGAACGTCGACAGCAACGCGTCGACCGGTTGCAGCCATGCGTCGCGTTCGGGTAGGGTCGCGTCGCTCAACGCATCGAGCGTGACCGAATGATCGAGCGTCAACGCGCCGACGCCCGTACGGCGCAGCGCGACCAGATGCGCACCGCAGCCGAGCGCCTCGCCGATATCCTCGGCAAGCGTGCGCACGTACGTGCCCTTGCTGCACGTCACGCGAAACGTGACATCCGGCAGCGCGCACGCAATCGGCTCGAGCGCGTGAATCGTCACGTGCCGCCCCTCGCGCTCGACCGTTTGGCCGGCGCGCGCGTACTCATACAGCGGCTTGCCGTCGCGCTTGAGCGCCGAGTACATCGGCGGAACCTGAACGATCTCGCCGATGAATCTCGGCAAGGCCGCCCGCACCGCCGCTTCGTCGCAGTCGACGGCGCGGATGTCGAGCGCCTCGCCCTCGGCATCGCCGGTGGTCGTGCGGATGCCGAGGCGCATCGTGGCCTCGTAGGTCTTGTCGGCTTCGAGCAGGTCTTGCGAAAACTTGGTCGCCTCGCCGAAACACAGCGGCAGCAAGCCGGTGGCGAGCGGATCGAGCGTGCCGGTGTGGCCCGCCTTTTTCGCCAGATAGAGACGTTTCGCGCGAACCAGCGCGTCGTTGCTCGACAGGCCGAGCGGCTTGTCGAGGAGCAGCACGCCGTCGAGCGCGCGACGCGGCACGCGGGGGCGTTGAGGTGCGGTCATGTCGAGGGAGGCAGAACGTTCGGGAAACACGAAAAACGGCGCCGCGCGCTCCATGGAACGCGACGGCATGGCAGACGCTCAGTCGTCTTTCGCGCGCGTGGAATTTGCCTCGTCGATCAACCGCGACATCTCCACGGCGCGCTCGATCGTCTTGTCGTAATGGAAATGCAGCGTCGGCACCGTATGGATATGCAGGCGCTTGAACAGCAGATTGCGCAGATGGCCGGCCGCGTGCGTCAGCGCTTCGAGCGTCTGCTGCGGGTCGCCCGTCAGCGTCGTGAAGTAGACCTTCGCGTGCGCGTAGTCGGGTGTCAGCTCGACGCTCTGAAACGTGACGATGCCGATGCGCGGATCCTTGACCTCGCGCAGCAGCTCGGCCAGGTCGCGCTGGATCTGATCGGCGATCTGCACGTTGCGATTGGGAGTAGTACGTTTCTTAGGCATGGTGTTAAGTGCTCCGCTATAACGGATGCAAAAATTGGTTCGCACGAGCCGTGTTCGTTATCCGTCCGATACGACGGCGTCGCGCTCGCCGCGGCCAGTGAGAGTCCATTTGCGACGAACGCAGCAACGAAGCCAGCGACAAACTCGACGCAGCGGGCTCAAAAACAACGGGCGGAGCGGGCGTCAAGCCCGTTCCGCCCGTTGTGCCGTGTCGCGTGGATTACAGCGTACGCGCGACTTCGGTGACCTCGAAGACTTCGAACTGATCGCCTTCGACGATATCGTTGAAGTTCTTGATGGACATACCGCACTCGAAGCCCTGACGGACTTCCTTCACATCGTCCTTGAAGCGCTTGAGCGAATCGAGCTCGCCCGTGAAGATGACGACGTTGTTGCGCAGCACACGCACCGACGACGAGCGCTTGACGAAACCGTCCGTGACCATACAGCCTGCCACCGTGCCGACCTTCGGTACCTTGAAGACCTGGCGCACTTCGACCGTGCCCGTCACGATTTCGCGCTTCTCCGGCGCCAGCATGCCCGACATCGCCGCCTTCACGTCATCCACGGCGTCGTAGATGATGTTGTAGTAGCGGATATCGACGCCATTGGCTTCCGCGAGCTTACGAGCCTGCGCATCCGCGCGGGTGTTGAAGCCGATGATGACCGCCTTCGACGCCGTCGCGAGGTTGACGTCCGACTCGCTGATGCCGCCGACCGCGCCATGCACGATCTGCACGCGCACTTCGTCGGTGGAGAGTTTCTGCAGCGACTGCACCAGCGCTTCCTGCGAACCCTGCACGTCGGCTTTGACGATGAGCGGCATGTACTGCACTTCGCCTTCGCCCATCTGCTCGAGCATGGTCTCGAGCTTCGCGGCCTGCTGCTTGGCGAGCTTGACGTCGCGGAACTTACCCTGACGGAACAGCGCTACTTCACGCGCCTTGCGCTCGTCCGGCATCACGATCACTTCTTCGCCTGCCTGCGGCACTTCCGACAGACCCTGGATTTCGACCGGGATCGACGGACCCGCGGACTTGGTCGGCTTGCCGGTTTCGTCGAGCATAGCCCGCACGCGACCGTAGGCGCTGCCTGCCAGCACGACGTCGCCACGGTTCAGCGTACCCGACTGGACGAGGATCGTTGCAACCGGACCCTTGCCCTTGTCGAGCTTCGCTTCGATCACGAGGCCCTTGGCCGGCGATTCGACCGGTGCCTTCAATTCCAGCACTTCGGCCTGCAGCAGCACGTTTTCGAGCAGATCGTCGATGCCCGCGCCGGTCTTCGCCGACACCGGCACGAACGGCGAGTCGCCGCCGTACTCTTCCGGCACGACGCCTTCCGTGACGAGTTCCTGCTTCACGCGCTCCGGATTCGCTTCCGGCTTGTCGATCTTGTTGATCGCGACGACGAGTGGCACGCCGCCAGCCTTCGCGTGGGAGATCGCTTCCTTTGTCTGCGGCATCACGCCGTCGTCGGCGGCCACCACCAGAATCACGATGTCGGTCGCCTTCGCACCGCGGGCACGCATCGCCGTAAAGGCTTCGTGACCCGGCGTGTCGAGGAACGTGATCACGCCGCGCGGCGTGTCCACGTGGTAAGCGCCGATGTGCTGCGTAATACCGCCCGCTTCGCCTGCCGCAACCTTCGCGCGGCGGATGTAGTCGAGCAGCGAGGTCTTGCCGTGGTCGACGTGACCCATCACGGTAACGACCGGCGGACGCGGCAGCGCTTCGGCATCGCTCGCTTCGCCTTCGACCAGCATGGCTTCCGGATCGTCCAGCTTCGCCGCGAGCGCACGGTGGCCCAGTTCCTCGACGATGATCATCGCCGTTTCCTGGTCCAGCATCTGGTTGATCGTGACCATCTGGCCGAGCTTCATCATCACCTTGATGACTTCCGAAGCCTTCACCGCCATCTTGTGCGCGAGATCCGCCACCGTGATGGTTTCCGGCACGTGCACTTCACGCACGATCGGTTCGGTCGGCGCCTGGAACGTAGTGGTCTGCTCCTGATGCTTGCCACGACCCTTCGGACCGCCGCGCCAGCCGCGATCGACCCCGCCGCTCGAATCGCCGCGCGTCTTGATGCCGCGGCGCTTCGCTGCGTCGTCCTGCCAGTTGCCGCCGCCCTTGCCGCCGGCGCCGGGCTTCTTCTTGTCGCCCGCGGACGGAGCGCTTGCGGGTGCCGGAGCCGCGGCTGCCGGCTTCCTGGCTGCCGGGCGAGCCGGTGCTTCGCCAGCCGGACGCGCCGGCTTGTGCAGCGTACCCTTGGCTTCGGCCGCCTTGGCCGGCTCAACGGGCTTCGGTGCCGGTTCCGGCGCCTTCACCTGCGCCTTGCGCGGCGTGTTCATCATTTCGCGAATCGCGCGCGCTTCGGCCTCGGCTGCCGCGCGGCGCTTGGCGATTTCTTCCTGTTCGGCGCGCGCCTTTTCGGCCGCGACACGCGCGGCGTCTTCCGCTTTCTTCGCGGCTTCGCGTTGCGCTGCGCGTTCAGCTGCCGCGCGCTGGTCGTCCTGCTCGCTCGACTTCGCGGCCGCCGGCGCTGCCGCTTGCGCGGCCGCCTGCTGGGCCTTCTCGCGAGCCGCCGCCTCGGCCGCAGCCGCTGCGCGCTTCTTCGCTTCGTCTTCCGCACGTTGACGCTCGGCTTCCGCAGCCTGCTCGCGCGCCTGACGCTGCGCCTCTTCGCGCTCGAGCTGCTCCTGACGAGCCTTCAGCTCCTGCGCCTGCTTTTCGAGCAGTTCGGCTTCGTGACGTGCTTCTTCCTCACGACGCTGCAGTTCGAGATCTTCGGCGTCCGCATTTTCGGCCACATGATTCGATGCATCTCCGCCTTCCGCGACAGTCTCGTCGCGGCGGACGAACGTGCGCTTCTTGCGCACCTCGACCTGAATGGTGCGAGCTTTACCCGTCGCATCGGACTGCTTGATTTCCGACGTATGCCGTTTCGTCAGCGTGATCTTGCGCTTGTCCGCGTCAGTCGAGCCGTGAGACTTGCGCAAGTGGTCGAGCAGACGCGCCTTATCCGCCTCGGACAGGTTGTCGTCTTCGCTCGCTTTTGTGACGCCCGCCGCCTGCAGCTGCTCGAGCAGCACGCCTGCAGGCATTTTCAGTTCCGCGGCAAATTGGGCTACGTTGTTACTCGCCATTCATTCCTCTTAATGCAAGGACCGATTCCTTGCGGTTAGCATCGTGTCATGCGGCCTAACGGCCGCGTTCAATTTAGTGCGCCATGGTCATTTCTCACTGGAACCAGTGTTCACGTGCTTTCATGATCAACGCCTTAGCGGCATCCTCTTCCACTCCGGTCATCTCGACCAGTTCATCCACGGCCAGCTCGGCGAGTTCGTCGCGCGTCTGGATCTGATGTTCGGCCAGTTTCGCGAGCAGGTCGGCATCCATGCCGTCCAGGCTCTTCAGGTCGAGCGCTACATTCTCGACCTTTTCTTCGTTCGCGATCGCCATCGTCAACAGCGCGTCGCGCGAGCGGTTGCGCAGTTCGTGAACGGTGTCTTCGTCGAATGCCTCGATTTCGAGCATTTCGTTGAGCGGCACGTAGGCGATCTCTTCCAGGCTCGTGAAGCCTTCGTCGATCAGGATGTCGGCGACTTCCTCGTCGACATCGAGACGCGCCATGAACAGGTCACGCAGAACGCCGCGCTCCTGATTCTGCTTCTGCGCAGATTCGTCCGGCGTCATGATGTTGATCTGCCAACCGGTGAGCTCGCTGGCAAGTCGCACGTTCTGGCCGCTGCGGCCGATCGCGACCGCGAGTTCGTTCTCGTCGACGACGACGTCCATCGAATGCTTTTCTTCATCGACGACGATCGACTGCACGGCTGCCGGCGCGAGCGCGCCGATCACGAACTGGGCGGGGTCTTCCGACCATAGCACGATGTCGACGTTTTCGCCACCGAGCTCGTTGCGCACTGCCTGCACGCGCGAGCCGCGAATACCGACGCAGGTGCCGATCGGATCGATGCGCTTGTCATAAGCGACCACGCCGATCTTCGCGCGCACACCCGGATCGCGAGCCGCCGCCTTGATCTCGAGCAGGCCCTGCTCGATTTCCGGCACTTCCATCTCGAACAGCTTCATCAGGAATTCCGGCGCCGTACGCGACAGCTCGATCTGCGGACCACGCGCGGTGCGGTCGACCTTCGCGATATACGCGCGCACGCGGTCGCCCACGCGAAGGTTTTCCTTCGGGATCAGCTGGTCGCGGCGCAGCAGCGCTTCGACGCGGCCCGACTCGACGATGAAGTTGCCCTTGTCGAGGCGCTTCACCGAGCCGGTCATGATGTGTTCGCCGCGCTCGAGGAAGTCGTTCAGGATCTGCTCGCGCTCGGCATCGCGCACCTTCTGCAGGATCACCTGCTTGGCGGCCTGCGCGCCGATACGGCCGAATTCGATCGACGGCACCGGCTCCTCGATGAACTCGTCGAGCTGGATGTCGGGCTGCTGCTCGCGCGCCTCGAACAGCAGGATTTCCTGATCCGGCTCCTGCAGACCGGCTTCGTCCGGCACCACTTTCCAGCGGCGAAACGTTTCGTGCTCGCCGCTTTCACGGTCGATGTGGACGCGGATATCCGCATCTTCTTCGAAGAGTTTCTTGGAGGCCGAAGCGAGAGCCGCTTCGAGCGCGGCAAATACCACGTCCTTGTCGACATTCTTCTCGCGTGCCAGCGCATCCACCAGCATCAACACTTCGCGACTCATTGTTTGCGGCTCCTAAAGTCAACTTTCGGAACAAGGCGCGCCTTGTCCATGTCCGCGAGCGTGAAATCGAGCATCGCGGCGCCTTCTTTTCCTTCAAATTCCAGACCGATCGTCTCGCCCTGCGGAGCATGCAAAATACCCCGGTACGATTTCCGACCGTCCAATGGCTTTTTCAGTGTGATAACCGCTTCGCTGCCCGCGAAACGTTCAAAATCCGCCAGTTTTTTCAGCGGGCGGTCGAGACCGGGCGACGAAACTTCGAGCCGCTCGTAATCGATATTTTCGACCGTCAGAACGTGCTGGAGCTGACGCGTGACTTTCTCGCAGTCTTCGATTGCGATGCCGGCTGGCTGGTCGATATAGATACACAACATGCCGCGCCCGGTGCGCTCGAGATCGACGAGCTCGTAGCCGAGTCCCACGACCGTGGTTTCAATCAGTTCCGTCAGTTGCACAGTGCCCTCTTAGATGTTCGCGCAGCGAGCCTCGCCTCTTCTGCAAACAACCAATGCGGGCCGCGCGCCAAGCCGGCGCACGTTGGTGCGAACCCGAGATGCCGAACCACGATGAACTGAGCGGCAAAAAAAAATGGGCTGAACGCCCATCATCTTATTGCCGGTGGTCGCACCTGAGCCGCACATGAAACCGTACGCCCAGCGACTTCGCGATTGTAGCCATTTTTCGGCCCAAAGGCAATCTGCAGAACGACGGGCGATGCGCATTTCCGCTTGATTTGATAGGAATCTTTCGACAATGTGGCGGCAAATCCGGGGTTTTGCAAGGTCGCGCGATCCGTGCCGAAAGGGACCCGGACAGGTTACCCAGCGCGTTGCGGTGAATCGTGCTTATGGCATTCGGCGCCGTCTCGCACGGAGTTTGACGCATCGGAAAGCCGCTCGCATGAACGCAGCAAAAGAGAGGCGGCATCAAACCGGCAAGAACAAAAAAACGGCTCGTCCGGCAAGCACTCCGCATTGACGTGCGTCGCGTTTGCCGAACGAGCCGTCTGAAGCAGCCGTACCCTTGCAGGTCGTACGAACTGCACCGAAGGGTATGACCGCATCGGTACAGCGCCCCGCTTAACGGCCCCGCGAGCGACCGCGCGCCGTGCCACCACCACGATTCGCGCCACCCGGACCCGCGTTACCACCGGCGCGGTTGGTGTTGCCGCCACGATTTCCACCCGGCCCGCGATTGCCGCCGCTGTTGCCGGCCGGGCCAGCACGCTTGGCGCCCGTGCGCGCACGATTGCCGTTGGGCGACGGCGCGCGATTGCCGTCGACGTCGCGGCCGCGCTGCCCCCCGCTGCCACGATTGCCTGCGCCGGCACCGAAACCAGCGCCGCTCCCCATGCCCGCGCCGAAGCCGCCGCCCGCCGCGCCGCGGCGGCCCTGGCCGCGCGGCTGCTGCTCGAAGCGGCTATGCGACATCAGCACTGGCTCGCGGCTGATGAAGCCCATCGACGTCTGCATCGGATCCGGCTGACGACGCTCCGGCGCCGCATTGCGGCTACCGCGTTCCTCGGTCGGCGCCTTCAGGCCGACCGAGGCCATCAGCGCGCGCACTTGATTGTCCTCGAGCTCTTCCCAGCGGCCGCGCTTCAGACCACGCGGCAGCGAGATCGGGCCATGACGCGTGCGGATCAGCCGGCTGACCATCAGGCCGGCCGCCTCGAACATGCGGCGCACTTCGCGATTCCGCCCTTCGGCGAGCGCGACGTGGTACCAGTGGTTAGTGCCTTCGCCGCCGCCATCGCGGATGCGCAGGAAGTTCGCCGGGCCGTCCTCGAGTTCGACGCCGTGCAGCAGTTTCTGGCGCATACCCTCGGCCAGTTCGCCGACGACACGCACCGCATATTCGCGCTCGACGCTATAGCGCGGATGCATGAAGCGGTTCGCGAGATCGCCCGATGTGGTCAGCATCAGCAGACCTTCGGTGTTGAAGTCGAGACGCCCGACCGCAACCCACTTGGCGGTTTTCATCGGTGGCAGCTTGTCGAACACCGATGGACGGCCTTCCGGGTCCGCGTGGCTGACGATTTCGCCGGTCGGTTTGTGGTACAGCAGCACCCGCGGCGGCTTGCTGGCGAGCTTGCGCTTGACCGGCTTGCCGTTGATGCGGACCTGATCGGTCGGCATGATGCGCTGGCCGATGTGCGCCGGCTCGCCGTTCACCGACACGCGGCCGGCGATGATCAGCTCTTCCATGTCGCGGCGCGAGCCCATGCCCGCCTCGGCGAGCACCTTATGCAGCTTCGGCGCGTCGTCATCGGGCGACAACACCCGCTTCGGGCCCGCTGCCTTGCCACGGCGCAACATCGGCGCGCGTACGCCGCCAGTCGTGGTGTTGTCGGCATCGAATGCAGGCGACGTCACGTACGAGAACAGATCGTCCTGAGCCGATTCGGTAGCCGCGGCCGCATCGGCGCCGCGTCGATTCTGGCGCTGGCCCTCACGTTGACCTTCGCTCGGCTGACGCTCGCGCTGGCCTTCGCGCGACGCGCCCTCGCGCTTCGCCGCGCCGCCGGCATTGCGACGTCCGCCCTGTTTCGCGCCCGCGTCCTTGCGCGGCGCACGCGCCTGGGCGCCAACCTCGCTGTCCGGCGGTGTTTCGGCGACGACCGGCGCGCCCTCGGCTGCCTTCGTCTTCGCGCCGGCGCGGCGTCGCGCGATCAGGCTGCGCGGCCCGCGACGCAGACCGCGGCGGGGTCGCTCTTCGGCCTCTGCTTCCGCGCCGTGAGCCGGGCGCTCGCCCTCGCCTGCCGACGCTTGCGTAGTGCGTTCGTCGGTCCGCGCCGACGGCACGGGGCGCTCGGATTCGGACGAATCAGTGTCGTGGGTATGTGTCAAAACAACCTCAAAATGTCAGGTCGCGCGCGCCCGTTGCGGGCGCGGCAAAAAAGTTCGGTTACGTCAGGCGCTGCGCGACTCGGTTTCGTCGTCGGTCAGAAAACCTGCGTCCTGCGCGGCATCCCGGCGGTCCTCGGGACCGTCGTGCGCCGCCTCGATCGGGTTCGGCTCGGCGGCGTGCTCCGTATTGCGAGCCACGCCCGAGTCGTGCGCGGGTGTTGCCGGATCGGTCGGGGTGACCGGATCTTGATGCTGTGCCGAACCGGCGACGCTGGTCTGCGGTGCCGTGGGTGCCGGTTCGGGCTGTTGTTGCGCGTCGTGCGGCGCGCTCGACGCGTCTGATGCACTTGACGCATTCGTCGTGCCGGACTGCCCAGTCGCTTCTGCACGGGGCTCCGACTCGAACGTCGACGCGGCTACGGTCTCGGGCGGCGCTGCTGCAAATCCCGACGCCGACTGCTGCCCCGCTTCCGGCGAAGCCGGCTCGCCCGCGTCACCCGCCGTGTCGAGTCCTGCATCCTGATCCGGCTGCGGCACGCTATGCGCGTCGCCTTCGGCAAATTCGATTGCGTGCTGACCCAGCAGATCCGCGTTCAGTTGCGCGGACGGATCGGCCAGCGGCGGCAATTCGTCGAGCGCTGTTAGGCCAAGGTCATCGAGGAACTGACGCGTGGTCGCATACAGCGCTGGACGCCCCGGCACGTCGCGATGACCGATCACTTCGATCCAGCCGCGATCCTCGAGCTGCTTGACGACCTGCGTATTCACAGTCACACCGCGAATTTCTTCGATATCGCCTCGCGTCACCGGTTGCCGGTAGGCAATGATCGCGAGCGTTTCGAGCACCGCGCGCGAATATTTCGGCGGTTTTTCCGGATGCAGTCGATCCAGATACGAACGCATCGCGGGCTTGCTTTGAAACCGCCAGCCCGACGCCAGCCCGACCAACTCCACACCGCGCCCGGACCAGTCCCGCTTCAGGTCTTCGAGCAAAGTCCGAACAGTGTCTGCCGACACGCCGTCGGCAAAGAGCTTGCGCAATTCGCCGAGCTTTAACGGCTCCTGCGCGCAGATCAAGGCAGTCTCGAGGACGATCTTCGCCTCTTGGGTATTCATGCAGCTAGGTCAGACCCTGTGGTCAAAGAACCGGATCAAACAGACGATGTGGAACTGAAGACGCGCTCGCCCGATTCTGATCGGTCATATTGATGGGAGCACGCACCGGGGGGGTGGCGAACAGACTTATCGAGCCAGACCCAGCCGGACGGAGCGGCGATATCCTGAAGGGATTCGCGTGAACTGAGCGCCATATTACGCAAAAACGACCGGGGCGTAAAGCCGCGATCCTCCGTGCATCTTCTGCCGCGGCGGCGACCAGTGTGCCCGCGCTCGCCGGGACGGGGTCGCCAGTGAGAAGATTTCCACGATTCGCGGCCTTTCGCCGCTTGCGGCGCGCCAGGACAATACGCGACGGACACGCGACGCCATGCGCTCACGCGCCGGCGTGGCGCGCCAGAAACCGCATCAAGCGCTCGACGCCCGCATCGAGCCGCGCCGTATCGCACGCATAGCACCAGCGCACGAACCCCTCGCCTTGCGGCCCGAACGCGCTGCCCGGTGCAACGCCGAGCCCGACCTCACGCACCATCGCCTTGCACAAATCGAGACTGCGCGTCGAGCCCGGCATCGCGAAGAACAGATACATCGCGCCCAACGGAGCCTTCACGTCGACGCCGGGAACTGTCGACAGCGCGCGCACCAGATGATCACGCGAGCTCCTCAGGTCGCGCACCAGCTCCCGCGTAAAGCGCTCGCCCTGTTCGAGCGCCGCGATGCCCGCCTGCTGCACGAACGACGGCGCGCATGACGTGTTGTACTCGACCAGCTTCGCCAGGTCATCCATCAACGCGGCCGGGGCGACGATCCAGCCAAGCCGCCACCCGGTCATCAGCCATGCTTTCGAAAACGAATTCACGCAGATCACGCGTTCGTCGCGCGTCGCGAGATCGAGAAACGAAGGCGCCGTGCGCGCGCCGGCCGCCTGCGCCGCGTCATCAGCGGGATAGTAGAGCCGCTCGTAGACCTCGTCCGCGACGATCCAGATACCGTGCCGCCGGCAGTGTTCGAGCACGGTGCACTGGTCGTCGCGATTCATCACCCAGCCGGTCGGATTGTTCGGCGAGTTGATCATCAGCATCTTCGTGTCGGGTGTCAGCGCGGCAAGCAATTGCCCGACGTCGAGCGCCCAACCGCGTTCACCGTAGCCGAGCGCGACGGTTTCGACATGCGCGCCGAGAATCTTCGGAATCTCGACCAGATTCGGCCATAGCGGTGTCACCGCAACGACCCGGTCACCGGCGCCGACCACCAGTTGCGCGGCGAGCATCAGCGCGCTAACGCCCGCGCTCGTAACCGCGATGTGCTCCAGTGACGTTGCGCCATGCAGCTCGCTGACATAGCCCGCGAGCGCCGCGCGCAACGGCGCGATGCCGAGGTTGTGTGTGTAAAACGTTGCGCCGGCGGCGAGCGCGGTGCTCGCGGCATCGCGGATGAATGCGGGTGTGACGCGGTCGGACTCGCCGAACCAGAACGGCAGCACGTCGCCGACGCCGAAACCGGCGTTCGCGACTTCCCGGATTTGTGATGGACGCAGCGCGCGCACGGCGTCGCGCGCATTCGGGATGGAGGGCACGGGCAGGTCCAATTCGCTCATCGAGGCTTCCGGGAGGGTGGAGGATAAGGGGCTCTGGGCGCAACCGCGAAGGCGTGCGCGATGACGGCGGTAGTTTAGCGCGCCGGGTGACCGGACAGCGGCTAAGCAGACGCCGGGTGGGCGGCGGGCCAGGCCTACAGGTCCACCGACAGGTCCACCGCCTCCACCAGTCGGACAGACCGCACACGATCCCGCCCGTTAATTCAACTCCTCGGCCCGCCCGGGCAACTGCCGGATCAGATCCCACACCGCCTCGGCCGCGGGCGACAGCGACCGGTCGCGCCGTCGCACCAACTCGACGCGGCGCTCCGCGCGCGGCACCAGCGGACGCGCGACCAGCGACGCCCCCGCCGGCAGCGGCAGCGCGAGCCACGGCAGCACGCTGATGCCGACGCCCGCCTCGACAAGCCCGAACACCGTCGCCGAATGGCCGAGTTCCTGCACCACGGTGGCGTTCACGCCCTGCGCCTGCATCACGGCGTCGATGAGTGGGCGGCTGCCGGACGCATAGTCGAGCATCACGAGTTGCTCACCGTCGAGGTCCTTCCACGTAACCTGTTTGCGCGCGGCGAGCCGGTGATCGTCACGCGACACGATGCAGAACGAGTCGGTCATCAGCGTCTCGCTGAGCAGGTCGTCGTCGGAGAACGGACCGATGATCACGCCGAAGTCCACTTCACCCGACTTCACCTTGCGCACCACGTCGCTTTGCACGTCGTCGCGCAAGCTAAGCGTCACATAAGGAAACTGCTGCCCGCACGATGCGACTACGCGCGGCATCAGCCGGCACGCAACGGTCGGGCTCGCCGCGACCACCACGCGTCCACGGCGCTGCTCGCCGATTTCGCGGATCTCGCGCAACGCGTCGTCGAGATCCGACAGCAGCCGCGACACGCTCGACACCAGATTGCCGCCGACGTCGGTTAGTTGCACTTCGCGCGTCGTGCGATCGATGAGCTTCAGGCCGATTTCGCCTTCGAGCTCGCGCACGCAGCGACTGACCGCCGACTGTGTGAGGCCGATTTCATCGCCGGCCCGACTGAAGCTTTGCAAGCGCGCCACCTCGATGAAAACCCTGAGCTGTCGCAGCGTGACATTCATTTGTTGACCTCATCAATAAGGCAATTTAATGCACATTGTAGGTTAAGTCCGCGCGGCATAGCCCCGGTCACAACGGGCATCGCGATGCAGCAAAAAGGCGCGAACGCCCGCTGGCCGGGCCCATCTGCACAAGATTGGTGATTGTCCCGATTTGCGGGATGGGCTTTTTGGATTCATATACGGCCCTGGTTGGCGCCCGCGTTGGCCCGCCGCCACGGGGCTTTCAGGCAATCGATATCGTATTGGCACACTTCGTGCGTCACGAGACGCGCAGGGTGGGCGCCATGATTTCCGACTGAAATGGCAATCCGTGGCAAGCCCGTCCCCTTTGGCACTCGCCTATCGAGTGTATGAAGAGTGCGCGGCGCGGGGCAGCGCACCGGAGTTAGCTTCGCTGAGGTGATACATGATGCTGTTCGACGATTTAAGAGATAACGAGTGGGCGCTGGTCGAGGCTTTGTTCTGTGCCGAGCCGGCGCGCAGCGAACGGCGCGGTCGACCGCGCGTGGAAGCTCGGGCGGTGGTCAACGCCGTACTTTGGGTGTTGTCGACGGGCGAAGGCTGGTCCAAGCTGCCGGGCCGCTATCCGTCCCCGCCGACTTGCCGCCGGCGTTTCGACGAGTGGCAGGCCGATGGCACGCTCGCTGAAATTGTGAAGCGGCTCGGCACCAGCGGCCGTGAGATCTCGTTGCGCGGCAGGATCGGCGCAACCGCCGCGAAACCGCCGGCACCACCGAGCCGCGACCGTATGCGCGGCGCGTTCTGGACCAATCCGGAATCGTGGCGCGCGCCGGTCAAGATGGCCTGACGTGAAACTACGTTGTCACCGGGCGCCTGCGGGCGCCCGGTTTTTATCCAGCCGCCTTATTCTCGAGTGCGTGCACGCCACGACCCGCCAGCATTTGACGGTCGCCGCGGGACGCTCCCTGGTTTCGCACCCGCTTTCGGCGCGTCATCCGCACAGAGCGATCATTGCGCCTGCCTCAGACTCGTGAACTGCCCGATAGCTCCGGGTGAAACATCCATTTACTATTAATTACAGCACCCTTTCTTACCCCGGCATAACTTAATACCTATGCAAACAGGCCTTGAGTCAACGGGCTCGAGGTTGAGGGGGATTTCGGAATGAAACCAATGTCACTGCTGTTGTGCGGCATTGTGATTTCATCGATGGCCGCGCCGGCATTTGCCCAACAACGCCCGCAAGGGTGGAACTGGCGCCCGGACCGTCAGGCTACGCTGGAAGCGTGGCAGCAAAGCGAGGCCCACAATCGCGACTTCACGCCGCCGACGCCGCGAGGCGATCTGCGCGGCGATATCGCCAGCAATGTGCGGGCACGGCCCGATGCGCCGCGCGCGGAACAGCGACGGCGTTGATGTCGTGTGTCGCCGCGTGGATGGCCCGTCGTGCGACGCGGCACCAAGTCTCGCGCATTCCGTATGCACGATCGGGGAACCACCGGACGCGGCACCAGTCTGACTCAACGCCATTAGCACAGCGTGGCAGTAGTAATTCCGGTATGCCCGTATCCTCGTGATACGGGCTTTTTTTCGCCCCCGTGGCGTTGATGGCATGACAGGCGCGCAATGGCAAACGGCCGGCGCGCAACGCGTCGCCGCATCGTCGATGGGGAAGCCGAGAGTCGCCCGCGGACGCGCACAGCGACCGGCCGACGGTAGAAACCGCCCGCCGTGGGGGTGACAGGCCCGGGCGGACAGTGATTCAGATAAGCGATGAACCTTGAGCTAAGGCCTGACTTCGGCTGTCGCCGCGGACTGCGTTTCAGCCGCGCCGAGAACGTAATCATTCATGCGTTGCGCTGTCCATGTGAGCAGACGCTCGTCGTGCTCGAGCCGCGCAAACTCCGCTTTGCCGCGTTCGGTGAGCACGGCGATGTCGACGGGGGCATGAAAGCCCGGCGCCGGTGCGACGGTTCGCTGACGAACGGTGTCCATCAGCCCCAGCGCGCGAAGATATTGGAAGACACCCGGCCTTCTGGCCCAAGGAACCTGGCGATATTGCGCTCGCCGCAGCGCTTCAAGTACCGCTTCGTTGGAATACGTGGTCATCTCACTTCTTTCTTAAAGTGCAGCTATGACACATTCATGCCCACGCGTCGCTGCGCCACCGGCGACGCGCGTAGCACCCGCTCCTGGTCAGAAGCTCGCCGCCTGTTCGACAGCGGATTTCCGCCAGATGCTGCCTGGTCTCGTTTTCGGAACCCCCGTCAGAACGGCATGTTAGCGTTCTCTCCCCGAACCGACGATGCAACCGCCGCGGCGCGATGGCTGGCCCGTGGATTTATCCCGAAAGACATACGTTACCCCATTTAAATTGATTCTATTCACTTTATTAGCGCTTTTTTTTGCAGCAATCGTGCTATGGAAACGTGCGCGACGGCCGCTCATCGTCTGCATGATCGCGCTGTTCTGGCTGCTCTCGGCCGGCTGGCTGAGCGCGCCACTGCTCGATCTCGCGCAGCCGCAACGACAGAGCGCCGAGGCCGCGACCTTCGCGCCACGCACCGCGATCATCCTGCTCGGCGGCGGCACGATCTACGACCATGACCACGTGCTGGTGCCACCGCGCGACGTGCTTTCGCGCATCGAAGTCAGCGCGCAGAACTATGCGGCCTGCAAGCGCACGGCGATCGTCTGCCAGGTGATCGTGAGCGGCGGCAATCCTCAGCGGCACAGCGCGACGGAAGCCGACACCTACCTGCCCTATCTGCTGCGCCAGCAGGTGCCGCGCTCGGACATCGTGCTCGAGAAAAGCAGCCGCACGACCTACGAGAACGCGCGCAACGTCTCGGTCATTGTCGGCCAATCACATTACGACACGTTGATACTCGTCACTTCCGCGTATCACATGCCGCGTGCGCTGCTCGACTTTCGCCGTTTCGGCGTCGAGCCACAGCCGCAGATTTCCAGCGCGCGGCGCGTGCGGCTCGGCGTGTTGCCGCGCTTCGGTAATCTCGTGGCGGCGGAGATAGCGTTGCATGAGCTCATCGGCCTCGCGCAGTTTCATCTGTATCGCGCGATCGGCTGGTTCTGACGAATGATGTCGGCCGACCGCTCTCGCAGATCGACGAATCCATTACAAAACGTAACAAATGTTGAGCGCGGTTACAAAGCCATCGGCTGGGGCGGAGTTTGCTCGATAGAATGAATTGTCTTTCCCACTGGACGGGCAATACTCGGGTCCACCACCACTCTATGGAGGTAACGATGAAGAAAGTGTCCATGGCGATCCTGGTTTCCCTGTGTGCCGCGGCCGGCGCAGCTTACGCGCAGGACCAGGGCATCACGACGAGCACCGATCCGGCCAAGGCCGCCGACGTCGAGCAGCGTGCGCAAGCTTTGCAAAACCGCGAGCAGTCGATGGAAAGCGCACCCGCCGCCCCGGCCAAGCATCACAAGATGGCTCCGCATCATCCGAAGAAGGGTGCGGATACGTCGGGTACCTGAGCGACTTCGCGGAGCTCGCCTCGCGGCCTCGTCGTGAAGGTGAAAAAGCCGAAGCCGGCAGCGCCGGTTTCGGCTTTTTTATTTGCGTGATCGGCTCGCTGCCGACGAGGCCCTCCGAACGCACACCGGTCTGGCGAAGCCTCCGGCGCACAGCATTCTGTATGCTAAAGTCGCGCACCGACCGGCGAGCCGCCGGCATCCCCTAACCCGTGCGCACCCTGGTGCGGAGGACAGCATGAGCAACATCCAGCTTGATATCGAATGGACCGAAGCAGCATCTCGCAAGATCGAAAAACTGATGCCGCGCGGCGGTCAGGAAGCGTACCTCGCGCTGCCGCCCGTCGAATGCCTGCCGATGGAAGGCGACGTGCTGTTTCTCGGCCCGGCGGGCAAGCAGCAGCCGTTCATCGTCGCGGAGCGTCAGTATCACCATGACGGCGACGCCGACTGGACCATCATCCTGATTCTCGATGTCCCGCAAGCAACTCACTAATCGCTGACGGCGCGCCGGCGGCCGCGGTGCCGCCGCACCTGGCCGGCGTGTTGTCCGCGCGCCGCTGACGCCCGCACCCGGACTCAGGCGATCTTCGACACTACGCGAATCTCCGCGTGCTCGATCCAATCCGCGGCCGCTTTCTTATAAGCCTGGATATGCGCGGATTTCGCATGCGCCGCGAGCGCGTCCTGGCTTTCCCATCGCTCGACGAACACGAACCGGCGCGGCTCCTGCACGTCGCGGTGCAAGTCGTACTGCAGCACACCCGCTTCTTTGCGCGTCGGCCCGACGATGCCTTCGAGCGCCTCGCGCAACAGCTCCTCGTGCCCCGGTTTCGCTACCGAAATTGCGACCACCGCGATTTCCGCCATGCCTGATCTCCTCCTTAAGAAAACCAGCAGCATACCCGCCGGTCGCTGAACCTGCCGACGACGGCGCCAACCAGCCTGGCGACGCACGAATCTCGCCTTTGGCCGCCATGCCGGACCACCGTCGCGTCAAGCCAGAATCCGCCCGGCGAAGCAGTGCGAAGCCCGCCGCCCGAACCGCCACATCAGCCACCGCACCGGCACTAATACATGTGCACCGTCGGCGCCTGGAGTTTGGCGGGCGACCACTGGGCGCCCTGCTACCCTCGGCGTGGTACGGCAACTGATTGCGATTGAGAATCGGTTTCACGCGTGGCAAGCGCGCGAAACACTCCGGCGCATGACCGCAACGGGTTGCCGCACGGCCGTTGGCAGCCGTTTTGCGGACAATTTTCGCGCTTATGCCTCTGTGATAACCCGCACATTGATGCACGCTGCAAACTGCTAGACTCATTTTGACCAATTCGCCGGAGTCCAGCGTAGCTGGTACTGCCCTCCGTGTTCGCGGGACGCACTCCTGACGTCCCGGCGACGTTTCGGGTGTGCGAGCGCTGCGCGCCGAATGGGTTTGCGAGCCCCTTCACCCCTTGCCGCAACAATCCCATGTCAGCTCTGATGCCCGCTTCTATGCCATCCGTCAGCGAATTGACCGTGAGCGGCGTGCTCCCGCACCTGGTCCGCGGCGAGTCGGGCTGGACCGCCACCTGGCGCGCATTGACATTGCACAGTGTGTTCCAGCCGGTGCTGTCGGTCACGCATCAGTGCGTGGTCGGCTACGAGGGGCTGTTGCGCGCGTTCGATCCGGTCGGCCTGCCCGTCTCGCCCGAAGTACTGTTCTCCGGCACGCGCTCGGCCGCCGAAGCGCGCGAACTCGACCGCATCGCGCGCTGCCTGCACGTGGCCAACTTCATGGAGCAAGGCATCAGCACCGGGTGGCTGTTTTTGAACACGCGCCCGCAGGTATTCGAGACCGGCTGGCCGCAGCGCGCGTTCATCGACGAGTTGTCCGCGCATTTCGGGCTGCCGCAGGAGCGCATCGTGATCGAAGTGCTCGAGCAACCCGCCGACGATGAATCCGCCGTCGCCAGCATGCTCGCCGCCTCGCAGCCGCGCGATTTCCTGATTGCGATCGACGACTTCGGCACCGGCTTCTCGAACTTCGACCGCGTGTGGCGCTTCCGCCCCGACATCGTCAAGCTCGACCGTTCGCTCGTTGCGCGCGCGGGCAAACGCGAGGGCGACGAATCGATGATCAGCCATCTGATCGCGATGCTGCATCAGTCGGGCACGCTGGTGCTCGCCGAAGGCGTCGAAACCGATGAAGAGCTGATGATCCTGATGCAGGCCGACGTCGATTTCGTGCAGGGCTTCTGGTTCGGCCAGCCGAAGAGCAGCGTGCGGGCCGCCTGCACGAAGGTGCCCGCGCTCGTCGAGTCGATCTGGAGCAAGTTCGCCGACTACGAGCGCGCGCACGCCGGCCACCAGCGGCTCGGCTTCGAGGGCTTCGCGGAAGCGGTGCTGGCCGCCGCCGACACCTACAAGGCGACCGGCGACCTCGAGCAGGCTGCGCAAAAAGTCTGGCATCTGCCCGAAGCGCGCCGTGTATTCCTCACCGACGGCCACGGGGAGCAGACCCAGCCTTCGGTGACGGCAGCCTCCGTCTCGCCGCCCCCGAAGCGGCTCGCGCCGCTCTATACGGAGACGCGCAGCAACTGGTCGCGTCGTGCGTATTTCCGGCACGCGCTGGCGGCGCCGGGCCGCGTCGCGATGATGGGGCCGCATTATTCGCTCGCCGATGGTCAGGACTGCTACACCGCGGCGATCGCGTTCGAGCGCAACGGCACGAACGTGCTGTGCGTCGACTTCGTGCCGGAGGCATCGCCGCCGGATGTGCGCACCGGCAGACGCGGCGCGAAGCGTTAGCGAACCGCGCCGCTACTCGTGCACGCGGCCGCGCCCCGACTTCACCTCGCTGCGCTTTGCCTTGCTGTCGAGCCGTCGCAGGTTCGACGCGCGGGTCGGCCGCGTCGCGACCCGATGCTTGCGGGTCACGCTGACACTTTCGATCAGTTCATCGAGCCGCGCGAGCGCCGCCGCGCGGTTCATCTCCTGGGTTCGATGCTCCTGCGCCTTGATGACCACGACGCCGTCGCGCGTGAGCCGATGGTCGGACAGCGCGAGCAGACGCATCTTCAGCACTTCCGGCAGCGACGAGGCGCGCACGTCGAAACGCAGGTGGATCGCGCTCGATACCTTGTTGACGTTCTGCCCACCCGCCCCTTGGGCGCGCACGGCGGTCAATTCGATTTCGTTGGGCGGGATCGGGTAGCGGGATGTCATGGGCGGTCGGGAAGAGAGATGCATCAGTGTACAAGCGCGCGGCGCGAGATGCCCGAGGTCGCCGGAGCACGCCAGAGCGCCAGGTGCAGTGCTCGGCGGCGCCGGCTTGCGATCGCGTTACGAAAAAAACCAGTTGCGTCGGCGCGACCGATTCATCGATACTGGCTCTTTCGCTTACGGCGTAAATTCAAATGAAAATCCGTCCCGGTTTCGTGCTCGAACTGGCGGTCAACTTTCTGCTGCCGTGGCTGGCCTACCGGCTCGCGTTACCGCGGGTAGGCGAGACCGGCGCGCTGATCGCGTCCGCCGTGCCGCCGCTCATCTGGAGCGCGATCGAGCTCGCGCGCTTCAGGCGCGTCGATGCGCTCAGCGTGATGGTGGTTGCGGGCATCGTGTTGTCGGTGGCGGCCATGGCGCTCGGCGGCAGTCCGCGCATGCTGCTGTTGCGCGAGTCGCTGGTATCCGGCGCGGTCGGCGTCGTGTTTCTGCTGTCGCTGCCGATGCGCCGTCCGCTGATCTTCTACCTCGCGCGCGCGACGGTCGCGCGCGAAATGGAAGGCGGCGCCGCGCATTTCGAGGCGCTGTGGCGCGAACGCCCCGGTCTCGCCCCCGCGATGCGAACCATGACGCTCGTGTGGGGCGTCGGCCTGACCGCCGAAACCGCGCTACGCGCGTGGATGGCGCTGACGTGGCCGATCGAACGCTTCCTCGTCGTGTCGCCCTTTATCGGCTACGGCATCTACGCGGGACTCGCGCTGTGGACGCTGTGGTATCGCAAGACGATGCGCAGCCGCGTCGAAGCCATCGAGCGGGCGAGTGGCATGGCCGGTTGAGCGCCACTCGCACTTTGGGCCCCCACTCCGCGTGTTCCGCCCGCGCTCGCGTGATCAACGCGACGCCTCCGCAATTCGCGCGGCCAGCCCCGAATCACGCTGCGTCGGCGTCGCGATCGCCTGCGCGAGCACGGCCCGCGCGCCGATCACCTCGACGCGTTCGCGCGCGCGAGTAATCGCCGTGTACACGAGCTCGCGCGACAACACCCGGCTGAACGCCGACGGCAGCACCAGCACCGCGTGCTCGAACTCCGAACCTTGCGACTTGTGGACCGTCAGCGCGAACGCGGTATCGTGCGGCGGCAGCGCGGCTGGCGACACCGCGCGCACCCGGCCGTCGCCGGTGCGGAAGTACACGCGCAGCGCGCCGCCCGCACCCGGCAACGCAATGCCGATGTCGCCATTGAACAGCCCCAGCGCGTAGTCGTTGCGCGTAACCATCACTGGACGTCCGGCAAACCACTGCGCGCCGACCGCGAGCGTGAGGCCCGCAGCACGGCGCACCTGGGCCGCCATCGCCGCATTGACCTGATCGACGCCACGCGGTCCGAGCCGCGTCGCACAGAGGATGCGGAAGCGGTTGAGCGCGTCGAACAGCGGCAATGGATCGGGCGTATCGGTGGCGAGCGCCGCGGCAAGTGCGTCAGCGTACGGCGTGAAGCCGGCGGCAAGGCGCGTGACGGTGCGTTCGGCCAGCGTCGTGTGCGCGTCCTCGTGCAGCGCCGCGGCGCAGTCCTCGGTCGGGTCGGTCCGCAATACGTCGAGCGCCGCGCTCGCTGAGCCGTTGCGAATCGCAACCGACAAACGCCCGATCGGTGACTCGAGGCCGAACCGGTAGTTGCGCTCGAGCCAGACGACGCAGTCCGCGAGCGGATTCCGTTCGTTCGCCAACTGCATATCGCGATCGGCCTCTTCGTCAGCCGCCGCCGTCGCGACACCGGCGAACAGATCGCCCGATGCATCCGGCCCGAACGTGTGCAGCGCCTCGGGTGGCACAAAAAAATCATCGACCGGCGCTTCATCGTCCTGACGCGACGCACGCGGCAAAGCCCGCGCGAGCCGCGCCTCGTCGATGTCGAGCGCCTGCGCGACCCGTCGCAATCCGCTCGCGCTCAACGCCGGCCGCGCACTGAGTTCGGCGAACACCGCGCCGGCTTCGACTGCGGCGAGCTGGTCCTTGTCACCGAGCATCACGAGCCGCGTTTGCGGCCCGATCGCGTCGAGCAGATGCGTGGCCATCGCGACGTCGATCATCGACGCCTCGTCGATCACGACCACGTCATACGGCAACGGATTATCGCGATGATGCCGAAAGCGTCCGCCCGGCCCCGAGCCCAGCAATCGATGCAGCGTGTACGACGTCTGCGGCAAACGCTCGGCGAGTTCCGGCGGCAGCTCGCCCGCGCGCGTGAGCAATGCTTCCTGCATCCGTTGCGCCGCCTTGCCGGTCGGCGCCGCGAGCGCAATGCGCAGATCGGCGCGCGCATCGAGCAGACACGCGAGCACGCCGACCACGGTCGTGGTCTTGCCGGTGCCTGGACCGCCGCTGACGATCGTCAGCCGCCCCGACAGCGCCATCACGGCCGCGACGCGCTGCCAGTCGACTTCGTCGTCTTTCGGCGGGCCGAAGTAGCGCAGCAGGCGTTCGCGCAACGCGGTGGGCGCGGAGTCGGCGTTGACATTCGCAGTGTTCGCGTCGGCTGTCGCCTGTGCGACCAGAGCGTGCGCCAGGCGCCGCTCGTAGTCGTAGTAGCGCGCGAGATAAAGACGCCCCTGCGCGTCGATCACGAGCGGCCGCAACGCCGCAGCGCCGGCCGCGTCCGCTGCGCCATCGCTTGCCATGCCGCTCGCGAGCAGCGCCGCGCGCACCTCGGCGCTCGATGCGTCGAAGCGGCGCGCAAGCGCCGCGAGCGGCACGCACACGTGCCCTTCGGCGGTCGCACGGCTCGCCGCGAAGGCGCCGCGCGCGGCCCATTTCACCACCTCGGTCGATGCACCACTGCGCCGCGCCAGCATGCCGATCCGACGCGCGAACCCTTCGGCCAGCGCGATGCTGAAATCGGCCGGCGCGGGCAGGTTGACGCCGATGTCTTCGAGACCGAGCGGCGCGGCCGCGCGCTCGCCAAGCGTGCCGCGCGTACTCATGCGCCACCTCCGACCATCGCCGCGTCGAGCAGCGCCACAAGTTCGAACGGCGCGCGCCGCCTATGCACGCCGGCGGCGCCGTCGACATCGCGCCAGTCCGGCCGCACGCCGCGCACGAACAGATACAGATAGCCGCCGATATGCGTGTCGTACGCATAGTCGCGCACGCGCGTCTTCAGATAGCGATGCAACGCGACCGTATAAAGCAGCGCCTGCAGGTGATACGCGTGGCTCGCCATCGCCGCTTCGAGCGGCGCAGCCGCGTAATCGGCCGCGGTGTCGCCGAGATGGTTCGATTTCCAGTCGACGATCCAGAAGCGGCCGTCGTGCTCGACGATCATGTCGATAAATCCTTTGATGTATCCACGCAGCACGCCTGGCTCCAGCGCGACGTCGGGATAGCCGTATTCGATCAGCAACTCGCGCAGCGCCGGAAAATCAAGCGACGGCGCCGCGAACAGAAATTCGAGTTCGTTCAGGCGCCGGCGCGGATCGAGCCGCGCGAGCGTCATGCCCGGCACCAGTTCGGTCGAGACGACGTCGGCGATCAGCCGATGCATCATCGCGGGCAAGCGCGCGGCGAGTTCGGGCGCGGCCGGCGCCGGTCGCTCGCGCAGCGCGCCGCGGATCGCGTCGGGCCAGCTGCGCGCGTCGCTGAAATCGGCGAGCTCGAACATCCGATGCAGGCAATCGCCAGCCGCCGCACCACGCGGGAATGCGAGGATGTCGTCGTCGGCATGCGCCGGGGCGTTGGTCGTGGCGACCGGTGCGAGCAACGGCGCGGACTGCAGCGCGTCGGCGATCTCATCGTGATCGGGCCGCACGTCTTCCTGCGGCGCATGCGCGTGCGCATCCCCGTTCCTCGCGCCGGACGCGATCAGGCCGCTGAAACTCGCCATGCGCCACTGATCGCGCAACGGCCGCCGATTCGCGCGCGCGTGCAGATGTGCGCCCTGGTCCTGCAGACTTTCGAGCGGCACGCGGCGCGTCACTTCGGGCAGCGCCCGCAACGTGACCGGTCCGCCCGCGAGTGCGTGCCAGCTCGCCGCGAGCGCGGCTTCGTCGGGCGGCTCGGCGAGCCATGCGTCGAACGTATGGCCGCTGCCGCCGACGAGCCAGTTCAGCACGCTGCGGCGCGACTCCCTGGTCGAGCGCGAAGACAGATAGGTGCCCGCGACCAGGTAGCAGCGATACACCGCGCGCGTGAGCGCCACATAAACGAGCCGCGCGCGTTCCGCTGCCTGCTCGCGCACCGCGTAACGCGACGCGTGCTCGGCTTCCTGTTCGTCGCAACCGTAGTGCAGCACCGCGTCGCCGCTGTCGTCGTGATACTCGCGCGCATCGGGTAAGCCCGACGACGGCGGCTCGCGCAAGCCACCATCGTTCAGGAACGGACAGAACACGACCGCGTATTCGAGTCCCTTCGATTTATGGACCGTGACGATCTGCACGAGATTGCGATCCGACTCGAGCCGCAGTTGCGCCTCTTCCCCGCCGCCCTGCTCGCGCTGCGCGGCGAGCCAGCGCAAGGTCGGCGCGATGCCGGGCTGGGTGGCCGCGCGCGCCTGTACGAGCTCGGCGAGATGGTTCACATTGGTCAGCCGGCGCTCGCCGTCGACACCCGCGACGAGCCGCTGCGCAACGCGCAGCTCGCGCATCAGCGTACGCCACATCACGGCGAAACCGCGTTCGTGCCACAGCATCCGGTAGCGCGAAAAACGTTCGACCCAGCCCATCGCGTCGGCGGCATCGAGTGCTGGCGCGGGTTCGTCAAAGGCCTCAGGCGCTGGCGCCTCGGCGACCTGCGTAAGACGCCACAGCGCGGCGGCGTCGAGCCCGAGCCAGTCGGTGGCGAGCGCGGCGCGTAGACGCCGCAGATCGCCGGGCGTGTCGATGGCGGCCAGCACGCGCTCGATCTGCTCGGCATCCAGCGTCGCGAACACCGACGCCTGGGCAAGCTCCACGCTGCCGACGCCCCATGCCGCGAGCACGCGTTTGACGAGGCTGCCCTGCTTGTGCGTCTGCACGAGCACTGCGATATCGCCCGGCGCGAGCGGCTTGTCGCCAATCGTCACGACGCCTGCACGCGCCCCTCGCAACAGCCGCACGATCTCGGCCGCGCACGCTTCGCTCGCCGCGCGCTGCGCGTCGCGTTTGCTCAGCGCGGTCTCGCCTTGCGGCAACGTCCAGATGCGGAAATCGCCGCCGCCCGCGTCGGGATCGGCGAACGGGGCACGCCGCCGCTCGCCCGCACGCACCGGCTGATAGTCGAGCCCGTCGAGCACGAACGCTCGAGGGTTCGCTTCGAAGATCCGGTTGCACGCGTCGACGATCGGTGCGGTCGAGCGCTGGTTGACCGCGAGCGTGTAGCACGCGGACGCCGCCTCGCGCGCCGCAAGGTACGTATGCAGATCCGCCGCACGGAAGCTGTAGATCGCCTGCTTCGGATCGCCGACGAGGAACAGCGGCCCGGCCGGCGCGAAGATGCGGCTGAAGATCGCGAATTGCAGCGGATCGGTGTCCTGGAACTCATCGATCAGCGCGGCCGGATAGCGGTTGCGCAACGCGTCGGCGAGCCACGGATGCGCGGCCAGCGCGCGATACAGATTCGCGAGCAGATCGTCGAACGACACGACGCGGCGCGTGCGCTTGCGCGTCACCAGCTCGGCCGGCGCGAACTCGAGCCATGTCTGCACGAGCCCGAGCCAGCGCGCGCGCTGCGCGGCCTCGGCGGCGACCACGGCCGCGGCCAGCGCTTCGGCATGCTCGAAG